>DASRND010000015.1 GCA_035647615.1 Bacteroidales bacterium
TGCTAAAATAATAAAAAACAAGTCTATCCTTAATATTATATAAAAATGTTTGCTTTTCTAATGCAGGGTACTTTGTTTTACAGCATAAAACATTCCCACCCAAATTTCATAACAAGAAGGGAATCCCTGCTACAGGATTCCCTTTATTATTTAAGACACATCAACGCATTATCTGCGGATAATCACCTTCTGTACCGTGTTGATAGCAGAGCCTTCCACTTTCAGGAAGTACATTCCGGGTGCCAGTTGCGAGGCATCTATCTGCGTGGTGGCAGTACCATTTACCTGCACATCCGAACGCAAATAAACAGTTTTGCCAATGGCATTCACCAAAGTAAGCGCTACATTGTCGTTACCGCTAAGGCGAATAGTAAAGATGTCGTTGGCGGGATTGGGATAAATGCTCATCCCGCTCAGGTCGTTTTCGTCGATACCGGTGCAGTCGTTGATGGTGATGACAAACGCTTCAGACCAGGCTCCTTCGCCGCAGTCGTTTGTGCCTCTCACCATCAGGTTTGCTGTTCCTATGTAATCATCGCTAAACGAAACTTCGCAGTTTTCGCTATTGAAGTTGAGAATAGCTGCTTCGGCCGGTTCTATTTTCCACATGATGCCGTTGGCCTGCTCAATGGTTGCCACGTTGTACTCTTTCATGGTGCCTTTGCAAACTTCGGCATACCCGGTGATATTCTGTGGCTGATTGGGCAACGTTACCAGCTCAATGTTCAGTGCCTGCGAAAAGTTGCCTTCGCCGCATTCGTTCGTTCCTTTGAGATGTACCATAGCGTCACCGGTAAAATCTGTTGCCCAAGCTACTTCGGCGCTCAAGCCATTGGCTGTGATGGAACCAGCTTCTGAGGGCATCAGTTCCCATAGATATTCGGTAGCATCGGTGGCTCCGTTAGAAGTGTAGGTTGTTGTGGCAGTCCCCTGGCAAATATTGGTAGCTCCTTCTGGCGTTGTTGGTATGCCTGGTAATGGTTTGACTGTAATCGCCAGCGGAGCAGAAGCTTCGCCTTCGCCACAATCGTTCATCCCTTTTACGGTAAGCATAGCCTCACCTGCCCAACTGTCGTTCCAGTTCACCTGGATTTCTGTCTGGTCGCCATTGATGGAGCCGGCTTCGGCGGGAGTAAGTTCCCACATATAAATATCAGCGTAAGCTACTTCGTCGGTAGAATAAACCGAAGCAGCGGTACCCTGACAAAATTCAGTTTCACCGTTTGGTTTCATGGCCATTTCGGGTGTAGCTTGTAATGTAATTGTTAATGGTGTCGAAAACTCGCCTTCGCCACACTCGTTGACTCCTTTTACGGCAAGCAAAGCTTCACCTTTCCAGTTGTTGTTCCAGGTTATTATTATCTCCATTGCACTACCGCTGATCGTACCTGCTGCGCCAGGGATAAGTTGCCATAGATAAGCATCTGCGTCAGCAATGGCATCGGCGGTATAACTTGTGGGAGCATTGCCCTGACACAAATTAGTTTCTCCGGTAGGCTGCGAACCTATAGCGGGCAGTGGTTGCACCATCACATTCAACGGCTCCGACATGGTACCGGTACCACAAGCATTGGTGCCTATCACCATTAGCTGCGCGGCGCCGTTAAAAGCAACGTCCCAATCAATGGTAGCAGTAGCTCCCGTGTTGGTTATTGTCCCGGCATTCTCCGGCAGTAGTGTCCAGATATAATCTGCCACACCACTCATTTCCTCTGTCTGATAAATTGTAGCCCCGGAATTCTGACAAAATTCAGTTTCGCCTTCGGGCATTGCACATTGACCAGGTGTTTGTATAAAACCGAGAATCATGCTGTCGCTCATATTTTGGCTGTTGCCGAAAATGGTCACTGTAAGAGTTACTTCGCCTGAAGCAATGTCGGCGTCGCTTGGTGTATAGGTAGGTTTAATGATCGTATTGTTGCTAAAAGTGCCACTTCCGCTGGTTTCCCACATTACTGTTTCATAATTTAAACCTGAGGCATCGAGGGCGTAGATTTCGCCTTCACAGACCTGATCATCCTCACCGGCATATACTACCATCGCATCGTTCACGGCTGCGGGGAAGTTAATATAGTCTACCCAGCCACAGTCGAAACCACTGCCGACCGCCGGGTCTTTTTGGTATTTCCATTCAAAAGTATGCTCGCCGGCAGATACGCTGTAAGTTGCCTGGCTCCATTGGGTGGAACCCGACCAGCTTCCCTTTACGCTGCCGTCGATGAGGAACCGCAGGAAGTCGTATGTGTTTTCGGAAGATACTTTGTGATAAAATGATATTTCGTCATCATTCACAACATCCATTGTTACTTTCAAAGAGCTGTATTGATTGTTGCCGATGGTACCTGATTTGGCACAATAGATTCCTTCGTGGGGACTCACATTGGTGATTGTCCAGTTGGCATTGCCACTAAATTGCCAGTCGTACTGGCTGAAATCGCCGGTTTCGAAATCTTCTAAGATCAAACCAACCTTAAGACCTGTCATTACTTCAAGCTCATACATGCCACTTTCTACAGTGTACACCATATTAATTACGGTACCGATGGGTGCGGTTGGAATTACAGTAACATTAAAGGTAGCCATGCTGCTGGCGCCAGGTTCTAATGTATTGATATCATAAGTGCTGTTGTTGAGTGTAATGAACGAGCTGAGTGCGGAGAGCGCTGCACTTACATCCATAGCAATGCTGCTTCCGTTATTGGCAGTTTCGAAGACGATATCGGCAGTTTCGCCCGGATCGAGGTAGCCATTGTTGTTGCCCCCTGGATCCAAAACTGTAATGCTGATCAATTCGATCAGTGGTGCATGTGCTTTGATGATAAAATCACTGGCCCAGGTGTCGGTGCCATTGGAAGCTGAAACTGTTAATATTATGGAATGGTTGTCAGGAATATTTCCGGCGGCTTCAATCTGAAATGCACCGGCAACCAATTTGGTGGCGTCGGCGCCAATGGTTCCATAGTCAGCCTGGCCATTGATGATGGTGATAAATTCATCATTGGTTGTAAGCGTAGCTATTACATTGTTGGCATTTTCGACACCTACATTTTTCAAAGTCATGTCCAGCAAAACTGTTTCGCTATAGTCGAGCAATCCGTTGGCATTGCCTGAAGCGTCGTCGATTTGCATATCGTTGTAAACAATGTATGGCCCTGCCGGGGGAATGATTTCCACCTCTTGCTCGTAACGATAGTAGTTTTGTTTGGTAATGGTTACCAGCATATCATTTGCCGGCAACTGCGACTCGATGGTAATCGACACAGGGGAGCCTGTAGCTTCGGCGGTAGCAATGATCTCCCCATTTACCGTAAGGGCAATAAAAGCGCCTGCCTCGGCAGACACCAAAAATGATGTTTCACCACTGATGAGTATTGGATTGTGCATCACCGTAAGGTTTTGAGGAACTTCCGAATAAACCCGCAGAAAAGCGCCACCATGGTGATGGAAAAGATTGTAAGTTACTTCTTTGTTGTTGGTGTTGTAGGGCCAGGCACTTTGTTTTAGGAAATATTTCCCGGCAGCATTGGCAAACGAAGGCAGCAGGTCGCGTTCTTCTACAGGACCACCATAATCGGGCATAAATTCCGGATACATGTTGTCAAACAAACCCCAAACGTAAGCGTCGTTAACAAACGAATAAGAAACCTCCGAAGCAGCTATCAGTCCGAGTGCACCTGAATTTTTCCCATTATGGGTATGGCGATGGAATTTCTCAGTAAAACATTCACCACTCATATTGTATTTTCCCGTAAGGCAGTTAACCGAAAACACAAAACAAAGATCGGTATTGTTCAGGCTTGGAATGTTGGAAGAAATGAAATCAGGTTCGCCCCATCCCTGCTCATAACCGTGATCGCGGTGTTGCAACATAAATGCGCCGTTGTTGATAGCGTTGGTAACCATAGCGGCAGTTCCGCCCGACCATCCGCCCAGCTCCGCAGGAGTTTGGGGAATGTATTGCTCGCCATTAGGTCCAAAATAATTTACCACAGCGGTAGTGTTGCCAACAGTGGTCGATGACCAGATGCTGCCTGGAGTTCCCTGATAAATGGCATTGATACGCACCGGTTCTTTACCCTGCTTGCGCCAGAAGCCGCCCACTACTTCTGAGCAAAGCTGAAACCAGCGTTCGGTTTGCCAGCCCAAAGCTGTGATGGGTTTATGATAAAAATTAGGGTTTGTAGGCGGGTTTTTTTCGTAATGGATAAACTTGGTTACCATCACCTTGAGTTGCTGCGCATTGTTGGCGGTGATACGGGCAAAAATTATGTCGGGCATACTGTTGTTGTTCACGTCGGCGTAAATATTGTCAGAAGCGCAGTAGTTATTCCAGATGGGCGAAATAATGGAGTTGGCGGCGTTGGTTCCATAATCGGCAAGCAGCAGGATGGCTGCCGGCGGAATCGTCCAGTTGTTATAGATATTATTAAAATAACTTTCCAATCCAGTGGCGCTGCTGGCACCAATTTCGGCAAGCGTGACTACGCCTGTGAGAATGCCTTGCTTCTGGCGGAAATCCCTGATGGAATCTGCCCATTGTGAAAATTCAGGATTATTAGGAACCACGATCAAATATTCATAACCTTCGTCGCGATTCTTTTTAGCTTGCTGATGTTGTTGGTTATAATCCACCTCCGGTAAGGAGGCATAGTTAAGAAAAACGTCTTTCATGATGGGATCCCACCAACGGCTGCGCAAACGATTGTCGCCATATTCGCCACTGCCGCCTTCAAAAGTTATCTCCACTTTCACGTCGCGGTACACCAGTAGTTCTTTAGTTACCGGGTTGTACTGGAAAGGAGTAATTCCAAGCATCACGGCATCCACGCCGCGTATTTCGGTAACTTCCGAAATCTGAATCGGATTTTTTGGATAAAAAGCATTTTGGTTGTAAACAGCACCTTTGGTAAACTCCAGCTCGCCTTTTTCGGTCTCGAGGGGAATACGGGGCGAGGGTGCCACCTCTACATTTTTGATGAGTTCGGTGCGATAGTCGCTAATCTTCAGCACAGGTCGCGCTCCCTCGGGAATGGCGATGTAGCGGCTGGTGCCAGGAAGGTTGGGGGTGCCTTCGTCGTTAGGCAACATCACACCGTCGAGAATTACATTTTGCATAGCCTCGTCATTGATACGGGTGTCGGCAATGGTAAATTCCCGAATTGAAAAACTAACCTGTACGCTCGAACGATTGGCATCGAGTAAGGTGTAACCAGCCTTTTGCCACGAATCAGCGTAAGCAATTTTTTGCTCCTGAGCGTGGAGGGCTGTAAAAAGTAACAGCGAGAGAAATGTTAGGAAACTGTAGCGTGTGAATTTTTGAAAAAGCATTTTGTAGAATTTAAAAGTTAATAATCAGCGCTATTTAGATTTAGATTTTTCTTATAAAGTGACCCCAAAAGTAATTTTAATTATTTAACACCGAAATTTACAGCTATGATCAAAGTGCTGCTGTGTAAGGGCTGTAGCACACTGTTGCAAAGTTGTTGAAAATTATTTTTGATGACAATGTCATACAAAATTGTACTTTTGGAGCTGCAATTAAAAAAACGCACCATGATAAAAAGAATCCCCAAAATATTCAAGAATAAATACTTCCTGGTTCTCATAGCCTTTTTGGTCTGGATGATTTTTTTCGATACCAACAGCTGGATTCAGCAAATTAAGCTGAACAGGGAATTGCGCGAGGTGAAAGCCCAGCAGGAATTTTATCTCAACGAATATCGCACCGACAGCATTTGGCTGCACCAGCTCGAAACCGACTATAAAAGTATGGAGAAACTTGCCCGCGAAAAGTATCTAATGGTCGGCGATGGTGAGAAATTTTTTATCGTGGTAGAGGAAGATTCTGAATAATTATTCTCAAATTCCAAATTTCAATTTTCACACTATCTTCTGTAAAAACGCCCGATCCCCGAATAGTCAGGGCAGGCTGTGCGTTTCGACGATAATTATTTCACCACCTCAAAAAGCAACCAGATGTCGTTGCTTTCCATTATTTCTGCTTTTACTGGCTTTAGTTTTATCACTCTCTTCCCCAGCTTCAGTTCACGGAATAGTTTCGGATTTTTTTGGTCGGTGAGTGTGGGCGACACCATCAGGCTAACCTGATCCACCAGCGCATTGTCGAGGAGCACAGCGCTAAGCTTGCCACCGTTATCTGTTACCATCGTCTCATATTCATATTTCTCCCGCAACTTGCCAAATGCATTCCTAAAATCCACTTTCACTTCACCTGCAATGAAATGCGGATAGTTCCGCTCCCGGAGATATTGCCGATATTCGGCAGGTGTTTCGGCACTCATCAGAATTATCACTTCGCGACAATGTGCATATTGTCTGAGGTGATGCAGCTGTCCAATCAGTTTGGCTTCGCTGTCGGGAATTACCCAATATGGCCTTCTATCACCGGGCAGGGGTGGCAGTGGTTGAAAGTCGGCAGGCGTCTCAGGCTGGTTTCTTTTTCCAAAATGTTTGATTCCGAGAAGCGCCGTTTCCGATCCCACCAAATACATCTGTGCGTCAAAACTGTTGACGATGGTGTGATATTCCGCCGGATTGATTTGAAATCCCGTAATTGCACCATCGACGCTTACCTGATTGTGTATGATTACTTTTGGCATTTGTATCTCTTAGGTTTATGATTTTAAAAATGATTAAAAAAAATCGAACATCGCCATTCTTCTGGTTCTTTTAATAATGCCACCCCTTCGGGGTTTTGGTTTTCGCTTGATACCTTTTGCTATAATCATCTCACCCCTTCGGGGTTTCGATTGCGAAAGCTTAGGCTCCATTTCCGCCACTAAAGCAATTTAATCGCTAATTTTTCATCTCTGCCTTCTGCCAACTGAGGACTGCTTCCTACCTACTGCCAACTGACGACTGCCGCCTGAAGACTGCCATCTGCCGACTGCTTTACCCTCTTGTAAAAACCCATTTGTTGCCCTTACTTAGCTGGTCGTTATAATAATATCCATCGGTGTCGAAAAGCTTGATCTGTTCGGCTTCGGTAATTTCGTTTTCGATGATAAAACGCGTCATCGCGCCGCGCGCCTTTTTGCCGTAGACGGTGATGAATTTGTATTCGCCTTTCGACATATCTTTAAACTGTGGCTGAATAATCTCTGCTTTAAGTGCGGTGGTATCGATGGCTTTGAAGTATTCGTCGGATGCCAGGTTGATCAGCAGCGGGTTGTCGTGGCTCTGCAATAATTTATCAATGTGTGCCGTAACATTCTTTTGCCAGAACTCATACAAATTTTTCTTTCTATTTACCTTCACAGCTATGCCCATCTCAAGGCGGTAAGGCTGCATCAGGTCGAGCGGCCGCAAAATTCCATACAATCCCGACAGGATGCGCAGATGCTCCTGCGCAAAGTCGAGCTGCTGCTGCGTCATGGTTTCGGCTTCCAGCCCATGATACACTTCGCCTTTGAAAGCAAGCAAAGCTTGTCGCGAATTTTCGGTTGTAAAAGGAAGATGCCATTCGTTGTAACGCTGTGCGTTAAGCTGAGCAAGTTGCGGGCTAATTTTCATTAGCTTCTGCAAATCAGCAGGCGAATATTTCTGCAACACTGTTGCAACATCGGCAGCTTCGCTGGCAAACTCAGGTTGGGAAAATTTCTTTGGCGGGTCGAAATCAAAATTCAAATTTTTGGAAGGTGATAAAACAATAAGCATTGCAATGAATTTATTTTGGTGAAAACAGGAAAGAGATTCGGGTATTAATCGAAAGGATAATAAGGATTTGAGAATAAAGAGCGGGGAGCAAAATGCGAGTCGAAGGGTGAGTAGAACGGGTCGTAAGGCTGACGGCCACGACTGTAGCCCACCTGTGCGCCTATCTGAAAATTATCCGTCACCCTGTAATTGAATCCCACCGAAACTCCATCTCCATCCAAATCGCGGGCACGTGGATTCATTTTCGGCTCGTCAAACACCGACACCGTTTTATACACACGCGCATTCACCAGCAATCGCGGATTTATCAAATAAGCTCCTTCGGCATAAATCTTCGTAGTAGTAAGGTTGCTATTGAAAGTTTGCGTGTATTCGGGATAATGGCTGAAATACGGATTGTAATAATTCAGGAAATTGCTATTTTGAATCATGGCTCCTACATTCACCCGAAACCGCGGCGACACCTCATAACTGATATGCGGAGCAGCATACACACCAAACAAACCTTCACTGCCTTTGCCCATTCCAAAACTGCTGCCGACCTCCATGCGTACGCTCACCTTTTTGTCGATTCTCGTGAGTGGCAGCGCCGTTGCATCGGGAAACCTGGACAGCTGCAGCGTGTCAGCAGCGGCTTCAGGAAGCGTGTCAGCAGCAGCGGTAATCTGTGCCTGCGCAAACAATGGCAGCATTACAAAAAGCAATATGACTATCGGAAATCGCATTTTTTCTTATTTTTTAATTCCAAAATATCTATTCATAAAAACTCCGCCGCTTTCCAAAAATTGTTCCTTTTTTGATTGATAACTGCTACACCGACGGAAAGTTTTCAAAGATAAAAAGATTAACTGGTCTGTGTGATTTTGCAAAACAGAATCTGACAATTTAAAACTAAATAGCCTGTAAATCAATGTTTAACTATTTTTATCAACACGATAACAAAACGAATTCATTAAATTTGCCGACTTTTGGCGAAAGCTCTAAAACTTTTTGTAACTCTTGAAACTAAAAATCATAACGAGTGGCTAAAGTAGATATAGATACAAAAACCCTTGATGGCAAACGGCTTTACTACAGTTTTTTGGCCGGAGCCCAACGCATTTTCGACAACCAGGGATACCTGAACAAAATCAATGTGTTTCCGGTGCGCGATGCCGATACCGGTACCAACCTGGCCTCGACCATGCGATCCATCGTGGACACTTTTATTCCTACCGATACTTTTTCGCATACCGTAACAGCACTGGCTGATGCCGCGCTTGTTGGAGCCCGTGGCAACTCAGGGATCATTTTCGCTCAGTTTCTTTATGGATTCAGCAGCAGCTTTAAAGATCAAGTAACGATCGACGTCACTGAGTTTTCGGACGCTGTGGCGCAAGGTGTCAAACATTCTTACGAAGCCATCTCTAATCCGGTGGAAGGAACCATGATCACCGTACTGCGCGAATGGGCCGAAGACATTCAGATTTTAAAAGATAAAATTGACGATTTCAACCAGCTTATCATCCAGTCGTATGCGCGTGCCAAAGAATCGTTGGCAAATACACCAAATCTGCTCGAAGTGTTGGCCAAAGCCAATGTGGTAGATGCCGGCGGCAAAGGATTTGTGGTTTTCCTGGAAGGCATGATCGACTTTTTTAAACATGGCGAACTAAGACAAATCCTGGGAGCACGCAACGTCGTTAAAACGCAGCTCCTCGAAGATGCACACGACCCGGAGCATGTCAACTTCCGGTATTGCACCGAAGCAATGATTATTGGCGAAAACATTCAGCGTGACAAGCTGCGCAGCAAAATCGAGCATTTTGGCGATTCACTCGTAATAGCGGGTTCACCCTCCAAAATGCGCATCCACATCCATACCGACACACCCGACAAGCTCTTTACACGCCTGAGCCCATTTGGCAGCATCACCTTTCAGAAAGTAGACGATATGGTGATGCAGATGGATTTGTTTGACCATAGAAAACATAACATAGCTCTGGTAACCGATTCGACGTGCGACCTGCCACAAGAGTTTCTGGAGAAGCACCAGATAAGCATGGTGCCGCTGAGTGTCCATTTTGGCGATACCTATTATCTGGATCGCCTTACGCTGGCACCTGGACGTTTTTATAAAATGCTGGCCAAAACCAAAGTTTATCCCAGCACAGCGCAGCCAACCTTCAAGGAGTTCAGCAACAAATATAATTATCTGAGTACACATTACGACTCCATCGTGGGCATTCACATTAGTGAAGCGATGAGTGGCACCGCTTCCAACAGCCGAAAAGCTGCCAAGACCATCAGCAATTTTACTAAAAAGCCCATCACGGTCATCAATTCAAAACGCCTAACTTCGGGATTGGGATTGATTGTAATGCGCGCCGCCGAAGCACTCGAAACAGGCACAACCCACGAAGAGCTTACCCAAAACATCGAACGATGGATCACCGACAGTGTACTGCTCGTGACGGCAAAGACAATTAAATATATGGTGAAAAGCGGCCGCGTGGGTGCCATGAAAGGGTTTGTCGGAAAGCTGCTCAACATCAAGCCGGTGGTGATAGTGAACGACCAAGGCAAGACAGAAACCTATGGCAAGCCGCTCACCGAGAAATCAAGCATGAAAATGGCCATGGCGCTGGTAACCAAAAAAATCAACAAACGCAAGATTTGGGGTTACGCCATCTCACATGCCGAAAACGAACAAGCCGCCCAATGGTACGCCACACAGATGGAAGAACTTACCGGTATGAAACCACGCTTTATTGGCGAAGCCTCACCCGTATTAGGCACAAACGTTGGCCCCGGCGTAGTGGCACTTTCTTTTATTTATCAATAAAATTTATTGAAACGATTATTCGAAACGCAACGACTCGATCGGATCGAGACGTGCTGCTTTGATGGCAGGCAAAATTCCCGATACCAGTGCTACGATGAGACACAATAATACACCGATGCCTATCCACATCCACGGAATCAAAAAGCTGGTGTCGGTAAAAAAGGTCACAATGTTTCCGGCCAGTACCCCCAGAATTATTCCACAAATGCCGCCAAGCTGTCCGATGATAATGGCTTCTGCCAGAAACTGATTGCGGATGGTAAGCCGGGTAGCTCCCAGCGATTTGCGGATACCAATCTCGCGCGTCCGCTCACTCACCGATACGAGCATGATATTCATCAGCCCGATGGCTGCACCGAATAAAGTAATGAAACCTATTATCAGTGCGGCAAGCTTAATGCTTTTGGTGTTTTCGGCAAGCATCTCCAGCAGCTGATCACTTTTGGAAATATCGAAATCATTTTCATCGCCTATCTTGTTTTGGCGGATGACCCTAAACACTCCGATAGCTTCGCCGACAGCAGCATCCACATTTTGCGACGACTGGGGCAGCACGTTGATGGTAAAAGACATATTAGGTCGCGAAAAATATTGCCGCACATTGGTAATGGGTAGCAACACCTGCCGGTCGGGCGAAAAGCCCATGCCGGTACCTTTTTCTTTTACCACGCCTATCACCTTATATTTCCCGGGACCGATGGATATTATCTTATCCTGTGGATCCTCGTTCCTTTTGAACAATGTTTTTGCTATCTCAGCTCCGATAACCGCTACATGTGAGCCATAAAAAGCTTCGTGTTCGCTGAAGTTTCGCCCGCTTTGCAGCTCTGTGGATGATGTAAGCATGAAGTTTTCGTCCGTACCGATAATCTCGATGTTGGGGTTGGTTTTTTCGGTGTTGTATTTTACCGTAGCAATAGAGCTGGCATTGGTTGAAACCGATACCAAAGCTGGGAAAGCATATTGGGATTTAAAATCCATTGCCTCTCTGAAGCTAATCGGAGGGTAGACTTGCGATCGACGCGGGCCACGCCCTATCTGGACATTGCTTTGCCGGTTTTGGATGGTAAATGTGTTGCTGCCCATCGACATCAGGTTTTCTACCAGGCTTTTTTCTAGTGCATCGATGGCGGTGGAAATGCCCACCAATGCCATAATACCAAAGGCGATGATGAGCACTGTAAGAACAGTGCGCAGTTTGCTACCCTTGATGGCATTAAACGAAATCCGGACGTTTTCGATGAGCACCTGTTTGGCCATGATTGCAGATATTTATTATAAAATTTACGGCAACGAAACTAATCTTTTCCGGGAAATTGGTTTTTGGGTTGGAATTAAAAATTCATTAGCAATCCTCGCCGACTACAGACTGCCTTCTGAAGACTGCGACCTGCTCAATGCCGCCTTTCTTCTCATCTCTCCCAACTCACCGCTCATTTCTTATCACTGCCTCGCCCTCCCCTTCCGAATGTTTCCACCGCCGGTGCGACCAAAGCCAAAATTCCGGTTGCTGACGTATTTCGCTTTCGATAGCTTCTACGTATTTTCGGGCAATTTCCTCTTCTGTCATAATGCCCGGATCGCTCACCAGCGTGGTGAACTTTAACCGATAATATCCGCGGCGCTGCTTGCCGATGTGCAAAAAAACGACAGGCTGTCCGAGACGGCGTGCGGTTCTGGCCGGCCCCTGAAAAAAGGGTGTTTCCAGACCCATAAAATTTGTCCAAAACGGATAATCGCGCGGTGGCGACTGATCCACCAAAAAATAGGTGAGGTTGAGAATGCCTGCCTTATGGTCGTGCAACATACGACGATAAATATTACTCATCGGAACCACCTGATCAGCATCGAAGAAACGGGTTCGCAGCTTGTGCATCAGCCTGTCGAAATTGACATCAGACAAGGGTTTGTAAATGGCTATAAAACGATGCTTTATTTTCGGCTGAATATTGACTGTCCACTCCCAGTTGCCATAATGCGCCGACACCAGCACTATGCTTTGGTTTTTTTTATAAAAATCATCGAGGATTTCCGGGTTCTCATACACAAACCGCTTGTCAAGATTTTTTTTGCTCAAATGCAGAATTTTGGCCGACTCGATGAATTGATCACAGAAATGGTGATAAAACTTCCGGGCAATATCTTTTATTTCCTTGTCAGAAATATCAGGGAAAACGATGCGTAAATTTTGAAAGACGACCTTTTTGCGGTATCCGCTGAGATAATAAATAATCAGGAAAAGCAGATCGGAAAGAATATAAAGCAGGCGAAGAGGAAGCAGCATAAGGAGCCACAAAAACGCATAAACCAGCCAAAAACCAATCTTACTCATGAAAACGCTTAAAATAAATTACAGTTTCTTGCCATACGCCAGATCCCCGGCATCGCCGAGACCGGGCACAATGTAGGCTTGCGCTGTCAGCTCGTCGTCGATGGCACCCACCCACATCGTAACTTCAGTACTCGAAAAGTTGCGTTTGATATAGTTTACGCCTTCTACGCTGGCAACTATGGATACCATGTGGATGTGCAGCGGTTTCATGTCGCCAATCAGCTCGCGGCATGCCAGGCCCATCGACAAACCGGTGGCAAGCATCGGATCGATAAGTATCAGCGTGCGCCCTTCCAGATCGGGCTTCGAGACATATTCTATCTGAATTTCAAAACTACCGTCTTTGTGATGCTTGCGGTAAGACGATATAAAAGCATTCTCTGACTTGTCGAAGAAATTAAGTAAACCCTGATGAAAAGGCAACCCTGCCCGTAAAATGGTAGCCAAAACGGGATATGTCTTCAGCGCCGAAACCTCAGCACTTCCCAGTGGCGTTATCACCTCTTTGGTCTCGTACTCCAACCGCTTACTGATCTCGTAGGCAAAAATTTCGCCCACGCGTTCCATATTTTTACGAAACTGCATGCTGTGATTTTGTACCTCAGTGTCGCGCAGCTCGGCGATAAACTGATTCAAAATCGAATTTTCTTTGCCCAGATTTATGACCATATTTTTTTGTTTTTCACCGGCAAATGTAGAATAACTAAATTGATGTAGCAGGCAATGTTCATTAAAACATGTTAAGAATGAATTTCGACTACGCTGGTTTCGGTTACCTTCAACCATCAACTACTTCGGTTGAGTGATCCGAAACTAATGCATGGCAAAAAATAGTTGAATTGATAATTTAAGATTTAAAAACCAGCAATTTCGGATATTGGATCCCACCGAAACACTTTCATACACAAAACATTGGGGTTCATACATGAAATAATAAACTACATACAATAAAACGAATACTTCGTTTTATTTCCACCGGAATGTCATACTTTTAGAGACTTTTTTGCCGGTAGTATCCAATGAGGAAAAAGGTTAAACCATCAGTCGAAAAAGCAGCAATCGATCAATAACAAAAAAATTGTATGCCTATGGAAAATTAAACAACAGCGGTAACTTCTCTTTCATCTTCGGTTAAAAAAAATCACATTTACAAACATTAAAAAAAGAAGTATTATGAGAACACTCAATTACATATTAATTTTTTTGGCTTTCTTTTTTGTAACCTATCAGGCAAATGGCCAGGTTGGCCCAAGTGCTTCTGACTGTAAAGGATGCCAGGTCCGTTCCGAGAGCGAATTGCAGGCTCTGCGTGATGCCTACGAACCTCATATTGAGCGTAGCAATTTAAAAATGCCCAAGAGCTTTAAAAATCCCGATGTGATTAATGGTGCTAAATCCGAGCTAAGTAATAAAGGTACTGAGTTCTGGCTGGCTTTTAATTCAAACCACACCAATTTAAATGCGGGTCTTTATCTGGATATTACCAGCGATATCAGCACAAGTGGAATGGTTAGTGTTGCGGGAATCGGTTTTTCGCAAAGTTATACTGTAACGGCCAATTCCATTACTCGTATCACTGTGCCAGTTGGTGCGATTGTTAAAGCATCTCAAACTTTGCAATCACTGGGCATCCATGTAACAGCCAACGATCCGGTAACCGTTTACGGTACCAACCAGATTGCTTTTACCACAGATGCCTTTTTGGGTCTGCCTGTAAGTATTCTCGGTACCCAGCACCTTGCAATAGCCTATACGGCTGGTAGTGACTTATCTGCCGCATCCCAAATTACTATCGTAAGTCCTTATGATAACAATGTAATTACTATCACCCCTTCAAAAGCTACCCTCGGGGGAAATGCAGCAGGCGTACCTTTCAATGTAAGTATGAATACAGGACAAACTTATGCGGTAAGGGGTCAAGCCGACCTTACCGGCTCTGTAATCGAATCTACCTTGCCCATTTCCGTATTCAGCGGTGCCGGATGTATTAATATTCCGGTAGGCTTTGGCTATTGCGACCACATAGTGCAGCAAGTTCCCTCCTTGTCAACCTGGGGCGAAACATTTGTGACCCGCCCGCTGCAAGGCAGAAACAACGGCGATACCTGGCGTTTTCTGGCTTCACAGGATAACACCGACCTGCTAATTAACGGTACAAGTGTAGCTACGCTCAACTTTGGTGATTTCTACGAAACCATGCTCACCGTAGCATCCTACGTCGAAGCAAGCAATCCAATCCTTGCCGTTCAGTATTCGAATGGTAATACCTGGGATGGCAACTCGTATCTCGGCGACCCCTTTATGATGATCATCCCTCCCTATCAGCAATTTTTGGAAGGCTATACCTTTTCTACCCCTGCCGCCGGCTTTATTAATAATTACTTTACTTCAACGGTCGAGAATGATGGCGTTGCCGGTATGATGCTCAATGGAGCCCCGCTGAATGCAGCCTCCTATAGCGGAATTCCCACAACCCTGTTTTCTGCAGGTGCCTTTCCTATTGGTATTAATGTTACCAATAATTTAAGCAATGCCAATAGCTATGCCTCCGGCCTTTATGTATATGGATTTAATGCCGATGATTCCTACGGCTATCCCGGTGGTTTGTCGCTGTTAAAAATCAACGAGGGAAGTGGCCCTGAAATAGAACTTAATTCTGCTACCCTCGATCTATTTTGCGTTTCAAATTCCACAACAGTCGATTTGAATATCGAGGCTCTGATCATAGATGAAGAGGCTCCGTTTGTAACGGAGGCCAAGCTCTTTTGGCGGGTTGTAGGTGACACTGACTACATCGAGGCAGATTTGACCGAAAGTACCGGTAATCTTTGGAGCACAACGCTAATTGCTGATGTCACCGAGTTTCCCGGAATAGAATTTTATCTCTGGGCTACCGACGGTCAAATTAATGCAACCAGCCCGCTTACCAATCCTATCAACAGCCCTTACAGCATTGGTATCGATAACGAGCCCCCTCAAATTGTACACACTCCTATTGTCCAATCTCCTGTAGGTGTTGATATTCTTGTGGCTGCTGCGGCTATAGATATTACAAATAATGTGGCGACAGTAGATTTGTATTACCGGGTGTTGGGTGGTACGCCATTTTACACAATCATTAACATGGCCAATGTAGGTGATGATGATTACGAAGCCACTATTCCAGGTGCTGAAATGACGGTGCAGGGTATCGAATATTATATAAAAGCTACCGACGACCATGGTGTTAGCTGCACGTATGGAAGTGCCGACATGCCTATGCTGATCACTGAAGGTTCGGTCGCGAACCCTAAGATTAGCGTCAATCCGCTATCCCTGAGCGAGAGTCTGTATCCCGGCGAAACCTCCACCCAGACGCTGACGATTTCCAACAATGGAAACAGCGACCTCACTGTGGATTTGGCAGATTTAGAAACTTCCAAGCGGATGAAGATAAAATCGGTAAAGCCAAAATCAGGTAGCGGCGACAATTCCGGCGACTTCCTGAATTACCTCAACCGGCGGATAGCTGAAAGCGCAAAATCCGGTAAGCTGATCGATTGGCTTACAGAAGCTCCCCTGGCTGGTGTAATTGCTCCTGGCCAAAGCCTCGAAATTGAAGTCACTTTCGATGCTACCGCGCTTACTGCCGATATCTACAGCGCACAAATCCTGATCAACGGCAACGATCCGGCAACTCCGCAAGTAGTTGTTCCGGTAACACTTCAGGTAAAGCCGGCCAACTGCACCTTCATTATTACAGATGACAACGAAAACAATGCCCTGGCCGGCGTACCCGACTACGATATGGATGTGTATTTGTTTAAATACGATTATCGTGCGCCCATCGAATTCAATATTTTCGTACCGGATCAGGCCATTGAAATGGCACAGCTTAATTTGTATGCCTGGGATGTGGATGAATATCAGGGAGAGATCGACGAAGTATATGTAAATGGGACATTGGTCGGCACCCTTACCGGCGCCGATGATGAATGGAGCACAACTGTATTTAATCTCGATCCGTCGTTAATCAACACCGGCAAAAACCTTATTCAGATATTTATCGATGTTAATACTAATGGCAACTGGGCTGTGAATGTCGACTGGGGTCAATTGATCATCTGCAACATGGATGGCAGCGCCTACATACGCTATGCTGAACTCGACAATACCGTCTATCCGCAAGGAGCCAACGTACAGCTTACTGTGGAAGTAGATACCGATCTTGAAACGCAGAACGTCATCATCGAAACCAACCTGCTCGACGAAAACAACATCAATGTGGCCGGAACTTCTAATACGCGCACTATTTCATTAGTACAAGACGAGCCACTTACTGTTACGCTCGCCATTCCGGCCAATGCTACTTTAGGTGCTAATTACCATGCGCAGGTTATCGTTTACGACGCTGCTACCTACGTGCAGCAAGACCTGGCTTTGGTACCATTCATTATCTGGGACGAACAGGGCTTTCTTAACTGTCTCGATCCGGGATGGCAGCTTATTTCCTCACCTTATTATGCTTCAGACCCCGATCTGGATGTACTTATGGCGGATGTAAATGCCAGTGGAGCGCTGGTGATTATGCTCAACAAATACGGCATCTACTGGCCTGTCAGCAATATCAATATGCTGGGCGACTGGGACAACAATCTCGGCTATAAAATCAAGATGGCCCTGGCTGGTTGTATCAATTGGGATGGCGACGAGGTGATGGATAAAACAGTGAATTTCACTTCCGGCATCGACTATCTGCCCGTGCTCTCCACAGCACCAGTAGCAGCTGCTGATATTTTTGATCAGATCGAAGGCGAGCTTGTTTATGCTTTCGATATCGTAAACGGATTGATTTACTGGCCAAATGGAGGCATATTTACCCTGCAGATACTCGAACCGGGCAAGGCTTATCTTCTAAATATGATGTCGCCAGGTTCGATTACCTATCCTTTTGTAAAGCAGACTTCACAATCTCCCGTGATAGAGTTGCCAGCAATCGAAAATGCTCCTTACACTGTTATCAAAACCGGTGGCGCTCATTTTATTTCCGTCAGAAATGAAGCCCTAAGAAATTTCAACGGTGGAGATATCGTAGCTGCTTTTAATCAACAAGGCACCTGTGTGGGAATGGCACAATACAACAGCGACAAGCAACCTCTGGTACTGGCTGTGTATGCCGACGACTTTACCACTGAAGCCATCGATGGCATGAGCGAAGGCGAACTGATGCAACTCGTGGTATATTCACCAACAACCCTGCAACAAAAAACGCTACAGCCGGTATGGAACACAACATTATCGCATAGCGATCTCTTTGCGGAAAATGCTCTATCGGAAGTGGTCGACTTCAAAGAATCTGCGCTGGGTATAGATGGTGATGCCCTCGACCAAATTCGCGTTTATCCCAATCCCTCCGCCGGCATTTTCAACATAACAGGCGTAAATGATGGGGTTCAGTTGGAGATATTGAATGCTGTCGGTCAGCAGGTACAGTTGCTCGAAGCTAACGGATCAGTGCAAATTGATCTCTCAGGAGCATCCAAAGGTATTTACTACCTACGGATGATTTCGCAACAAAGCACCCGTATCCAAAAAATTGTGGTTAATTAACCACTGTCAATTCTTCCTTAATAAAAAAGCACCTCCTGAGTGGGGTGCTTTTTTTATTGTTCAATATTTTTATGGAATTCATGCCTGTTTCCAAATAGCAACTTTTAAAAAACGATCAACCTCAAAACTTTCAAAAATTAAAAGTTTGGATTTTGAAATTTACTTGTGATTTGTGTTTTGCGTTTTCCCATTGATCGTTGTGATTTTTTATTTCATCCCGACATACCGCACCACCTCGCCAATTCCAAGGTGGCGTCCTTCGGTGAGATGCACCTGTTGCCGGCACAGCATTTTTAGCTCTAGCACTCCTTCAAAATCTTCGCGAAGACATTCGGTCGAATAAAGCAATTGAATATCGGGCGGACCACCCGAATCCCGTTTGATTTGCTCTTTGTCGAATGCCTCAACTATCACCACACCGCCCGGCTTTATTGCTTTTGCAAGTTGTAGATGGAATTTTTTTCGGATAGCTTCCGGCAGATGAACATAAATGGCTGCTGCCACATCGTACTGATCCGGTTCGGGATCAAAATCTTCGAGATTTGCTGTGCTGTAGTTGATCGTGACCAGACGGTGCCGCGCAAAATCGAGCGCTTTTTGGCGGGCTACCCTACTGGCATCAAAAGCATCTACCTGCCAGCCCAGCTCTGCAGCAAATATTGCGTTGCGACCGGAACCTTCGGCTGGCAGTAGGATTCTACCGGGTGTTTTGAGCTGGCGCAATTGCTCAGCAAAAAAAACATTGGGATGCTCGCCATAGTAAAATGCCTCAGCGGCATAGCGTGCATCCCATCTGTTGGAATATTCGGTCATCCTATTATTTTAATAAAAAACCAACATCACTGCCTGGCTCAAATTCCTGTGGCTCCTGCCCAAAACGGAACAGGCGCATGGGCTTGCTCCCGATAAGTTGGATTTTGTCGTCTTCCACCAAGAGCAGTGAGGCCTCGCGCAATCCTGCCACTACCATTTTACGATTTACCACCAAAAACTCTTCGATGCGTTGTTGGCGTGTTTCGCCGCCATGTCCTTCGGGGTTGGCGTCGAGATAGTGCGGGTTAATCTGGAAAGGTATCAGTTGCAGACAGTCGAAGCTTGAAGGCTCGGTAATGGGCATATCGTTGGTGGTTTTCAATGAAGGGCAGGCAACATTGCTGCCAGCGCTCCAGCCCATATAGTGCGCACCTTGTTGCACGCGGCTGCGGATAGCTTTCATTATTCCTAACTTGTGCATCATGGCCACCAAATGAAATGTGTTGCCGCCGCCCACTGCAATAGCTCTTGCATTATTTACAGCTTCCACAGCGTCAGGCGCGTGATGAATCGAATGAATCCGCAGACCCAGTTCGGCGAAAACCTGCTGCACCTTTGCTTCGTAAACATCATAAGATTTTTCCAGACTTTCGTCGGATAAACCCACGCCGGCATACGGAATAAACAAAATATCGTTGACGCCCGTTCCGGCCATAAAATCCTGTATGTGCTTACGCGGCCAGCCCAGATAGGCTTCGCCAGAGTTGGTAGAATTGCTGATTAATAAAAGCCTTCTTTTCATAATTCTTTAATTTTTTTATGATGATTATTTACAAATAAAGGAAATTTTTGGATGCCAGCGACTGCAGCTTGGCACCGGAAACCTCAATTTTACCGATCTGAAGTCAGCTTTTGGATATTCCGATCGATCACATCGTGGTACTTGTCGACGCCCAGAATTTGATAAATCTGCTGTGCGCAATGATAATCATCGAGCGCCTGCTGATCTTTTTGTTTCTGCTGACGCTCACCAGCCAGTTGCAGGGCATACCAGGCAAGCTCATCCAGCGCACGATCGACCGCTCCCGACGAAAGAATTAGGTTGCTGTTGTTCCGCTGAAAGTCGCGCGCCAAAAGCAGATATTTTAGCGCCATCTGCGGATTGTCGGCTTTGCGGGCAGTGGTGGCTACTTTCAGATACGAATCGTAAATACCATAACGCGCCTTACTCAGCTGATGAAAGAGATACAGCTCGCAGTCGTCGTCAGGATGGGCATTGCAAAGCGTTTGCGCATTGCCGAGCATGAGCAGCGCTTCGTTGTAGCTTTCATTTTTCATCATCGTTTCGGCAGCCGACACATACGCCCGATAAAGATTTTCATCGATGGCTTCATTCAGCGAAAGCTGTGTTGTTTCCGAAAGATGATCTGTGAGTAGTTGGCTAAAAAGAACGCTCATGTTCGCCAGGTCGACATCGGTAGCCAGAAAATTGGCTGTAGCCAAATATTGCGGTTCGTAAAGGTAATGGGTGGTTTTGAGCTTTTGCAAATATTGCTGTTGGAGTCCGATGGCAGTTTGCGAAGCAGCCTCCAGCGCCTGCTGGCCAAAAGGCTCCGTGACCTGGCCACCGGTTTGTTCGAGCATTGTGTGCAGCCGGCGCACCTGTGCATTTAGATTTTTCTG
This sequence comes from Bacteroidales bacterium, assembly GCA_035647615.1. NCBI lineage: Bacteria > Pseudomonadati > Bacteroidota > Bacteroidia > Bacteroidales > Bacteroidales bacterium. The sequence goes on from DASRND010000015.1 coordinate 20,859, forward strand.
ATTTTTTATAAAATGGCTGTTGTAAATTTCGGGGACTTCGAACTGCGACTGATACTGCTGCAGTGCATTCTGAAACCGAAAGATATCGTAAGCTCTAAAAAAATCTTCCGGCAAACGGTCAGCATCATCGGGCTGGAGGCGCACTGCTTTTTCGAGGTTAAAATCCAGCAACTCATAATAGGCCAGATAACGATGAATTTCTGTCATGCGCTTTTCGAAAGCAAGGCGGTCGGCATCATCATACGAAAATGCAATATTTGATATTTTAAACCCCGGTGCAGCCAGATTAACATCGTGTGTAATAATGATCGGCTCAGCGCCTTTGCGGTTATCGAAATTTATTTCGGCTACAGCCGCACCATCGCTGCCGACCAACTCGTACCTGCAGCCCGACGGCATCAGCACATCGCTCAGGTCAAATTTTTCATAAAAAATGTCACCTTCCATTTTCTGGCGCTTCAGCATCGATTGCGCCTCATAGTTTCCGTCGGGACTTCCGCTAAGCTTCACTTCCAACTCGTAGTAGAGCGTGTATTGCGTTTTATAAAGATTCAGATAGTTGTAACGCGCAATTTCTTTAATAAAATAATTGTTAAGCTCCGGAACTGCAACCGTGGAAAAACGAAAAGCATAGGCAGCATTTTCATGAATGATCACTTCGGGAGGATTGCCCGACAAGGCCGTAGAAACGGCTGCCAACAGCAGGGTAAGTAATAAGATCAGTTGTTTCGGCACAAAAGTTATTTTGCTGCAAAGATACATTTTGTTGAAAGTTATGAAGTGGTTGTGGATTAAAATCCAGGCGATACTTCGGATGACGGAGATGTTTTCAGTTAATTTGCAATTAAATTATTAAAGCATGACTATTTTAATTTTAGGGTGCGGTGGCCGCGAGCATGCGCTGGCGTGGAAGCTGGCGCAAAGCTCGCTGGTGCAAAAGATTTACGTAGCTCCCGGCAATGCCGGAACAGCGCTGGCAGGAACCAATGTAGCCATCAACCCTGACAACTTTGAAGCTGTAGCCGATTTTGTGGTTTCGCATAAAATCGACATGGTGGTAGTAGGCCCGGAAGTGCCGCTGGTGAATGGCATTCGCGACTATTTCGATAGCCGTGATGATCTGCATGAGGTTTTGCTGGTGGGGCCATCCGCAACAGGAGCGCGTCTGGAAGGAAGTAAAGATTTTGCAAAACAATTTATGCAGCGCCATCGGATACCTACCGCGGCGTATGCTGCTTTTGGCAAAGGCGAAACCACAGAAGCCTGCCAATATTTGCGTAAGCTAAAGCCACCGTATGTGCTCAAAGCCGATGGGCCGGCTGCCGGCAAAGGCGTGGTAATTACCGAAGATTATGAAGAGGCTTGCCAATCTTTGCGCCAGATGCTCGATGAAAATGTTTTTGGCAAGGCAGGTCATCGGGTAGTGATCGAAGAATTTCTGAAAGGAATCGAAGTTTCTGTTTTCGTGCTCACCGATGGCAAAAGTTATGTGATGCTGCCCGAGGCAAAAGATTATAAGCGTATCGGCGAAGGCGACACCGGTAAAAATACAGGCGGCATGGGAGCCGTTTCACCGGTACCATTTGCGCAGGGCGAATTTATGCAACGGGTGCATCAGCAGGTTATCGAGCCGACGATTAAAGGACTTCAGGAAGAAAATATCGAATACCAGGGATTTATATTTTTTGGTTTGATCAGCGTGGGCGGCAATCCTTACGTGATCGAGTACAACTGCCGCCTGGGCGACCCCGAGACCGAAGTGGTGATACCGCGCATAAAGTCGGATCTGGCAGAACTACTTTGGGCTTTGCGCGATCAGTCGCTGCACCGCCACCAGTTGCAGGTGGATGAGCGGCATGCTGCTTCCGTATTTCTGGTATGTGGCGGCTATCCCGGTGCCTACGAAAAAGGCAAAAAGATTACGGGGTTAGAAACGGTGCAAGAAAGCCTTGTGTTTCATGCCGGCACGCTACATCACCACGAAGATATAGTGACCAATGGCGGCAGGGTGTTGGCCGTAACTTCGCTGGCGGACACCACTGCTGAGGCGCTGAAGCTTTCGTATAGAAATATTGATAAAATTGGTTTTGATAAAAAATACTGCCGCAAAGATGTTGGACGCGATCTCTTGCCGTATGAGAATTAGAATGAAGAATTGTTATTTATAACTCCAATTTTTAAAAATAAAAAATGCTTATCCGAATCTTTCGTTCTGCCTGGTTTTTGCAATATCTGCTGCTATTCGTATTAGCAGGGGTGTTGTGGGGGCTTGTTTTCGTTTTCCCGGCCAACTTTGTTACAGGCGGAGTTTTCACCACGTTCGGATGGCTCGATGATTTTTCGATCGCTAATCCACCGCTATCGATGGCGCTGATGCTGGTGCTGCTGGTGGCGGAGGCGGTGCTGCTGAATTTTATTCTGGGAATCCATCGCCTGATGGATCATAAGCAACTGGTAGCGGCGGCGTTGTATCTGATACTTATGGGCAGCTCGCCGCTCATGGCGCAACCCAATATTATGCTGGTGGTCAATCTGGTGATGATCGTTTTGCTGCATGTGGTGCTGAGCCTTTACGGACAGCAGGAGCCTTACAGCCGCCTTTTCGACGCCGGGCTTCTGCTGGGCATCGCTAGTTTGATTTACCTTCCGTCCATTTTCTTTCTATTTTTTCTGCTTGTCGCGCTGATGATCTTTCAGCTTTTCCACTGGCGCGAGTGGCTCATACCTATCATCGGGCTGGCAACGCCTTTTATTTTTGTCGCGGTGTGGTTTTTCTGGACCGATCAGTTGCTGATACAATACGATTTTTTCATTTCAAAGGTCACCTTCACCCAGCCGGAGATATTTCCGCTATCAGCGCCCTACCTTGTAATATGGTTTTTGCTGTTGCTGTTGTTTTTTATGGGATTACCGTTGAGCATCAGGCTTTTTAACGACAACACCGCCGATGTGCGTAAGAAGTTCCGCGTGATAGCTTTTATGCTCATCTTTGCCCTGCTCTCCGCCTTCTTTGCTGGCGCCGACCTCAAATGGCACCTGCACATTGCCATCATCCCGCTCACCGTATTTATCACCACTTACTTTATGCGGCACAAGCACTCATTCTGGGGCGAAATCATCATTACACTTATCTTTGTTGCCGCCATTGCAGCGCGTATAATAATGGCCTTTCAATGAGAAAGTCGGCAGTCAAAAGTCGGCAGTCTTCAACCCTCAGGTGGCAGAATTTGGCACTTGTAATGAGAGTTTTAATTGAGTTTTAAATTTTGAAAATCGCATTAAAATTCCAGTGGGCCGACATCAAACGAAGAACGATTGACGATTATCAATTAACGATTAACAATTAACGAATTAACGAATTAAGATTTGTTATTTAAATAAAAGATGCTTGCATTACGATTTTCTGAAAATTATGTTGAAGCTGGCTGCGACGAGGCCGGGCGAGGATGCCTTGCGGGACCGATGTTTGCTGCTGCCGTTATTTTGCCTGCAGATTTCCGCAACGAGTTGCTTGACGATTCCAAAAAGCTGACGCATCAGCAACGCGAAGAGCTGCGCCCGATTATCGAGCGGGAGGCGCTGGCTTGGGAAGTTGCCAGTGTGGACAATCTGGTGATAGATGAGATCAATATTTTGCGTGCCTCTTTCCGCGCCATGCATCTGGCCATAGCACAGTTGCAGGTAAAACCAGAGCTTCTGCTCATCGACGGCAACCGTTTCGATCCTTATCCCGACATCCCACACCAGTGCATCATCCGGGGCGATGGTCAGTATATGTCGATAGCCGCCGCCTCCGTGCTGGCCAAAACACACCGCGACGCTTTTATGTGCAGCCTACACGACGAATATCCGTTCTACAACTGGAAACAAAATAAAGGGTACCCCACCAGCGCGCACCGAGAGGCAATTATGATTCATGGCATTACGCCATTGCACCGCCGCAGTTTTAATATGCACACACAGCTCGATATGGATTTTTGAGTGGCGGTAGTGATTCAGGAGATTCCATTTCTTGAATGGACCTTTTGCATCAGGAGTGCCCGCCCACAACGATGCGCATGATTTTGAGATTGAGTACAAAAAACCGGATGATTTGCCATGGCCAGAATTTGCGCATAAAACGATTGTAAGCGGTGGGCAGCGGAGGATAATCCTCATCTTTGTAGCCTTTGGGTATGGGTTTTCGTATCATAATATTTTCCTTTTTTATAAAATAAATTGTTTTTTAAAACTGCTGCTATTTCTATTCGGGTATCAGCGACCAGCCGGGCAGTCCTTTGGCTTTGTACATAAACATATAGTGCATGAAGAGCTTCATCCAGTGGCCGGCCAGCCCGGGCTCGCCCACGGTGTAGTTGATGTCGCGACCCCATTCGGGATATTTTTCAAAATCCGGAACCACTGGAAATACCGTCATAGTAGCGGCCATGCCATCGCGTATGCCATAGCCCGAAGAGATGATGCACGCAGCGCCCATCTTACCCATCGAAGCACGATGTTTCAACACCACCTTCCCTTCTTTTATTGAGCGGACAATATTTTTGGCAACCACTTTTCCCATCACTCCCGAAGGCATACCAGTGCGCGGCGGCGTGGGGAAAATCGGCGTACCATTTTTGTTTTTGAAAGGTTTGGAGATGGCATGCGGCGGGGCGAAGGCAATGCCGCAGGCAAAGATATTTTCGTATACCGGACTTTGGTAAGTCGATGGCCAGTCTTTCACACTCCAGTCGGCAAAGTCTTTGGTCTGGTAATCGGCATCTACTTTCATCAGACCGTTGGCAGCAAAAAGATCAGCAGTGATATCGTCGCCCGTTTTGTTGCGTGCCGTGATGCCCACACCGGCAAAAGCCGGGATTAGCATAGCAAAATCGAAAGGCACACTCAGGGTTTCGCCGTCGAGGTTTTCGTACCAGATCGTTCCTGGTTCCACTTTTTTTACGCCCGCCCGCTTTATCCAATGGATGCCATATTCGGCAAGGATGCTCTCCGTAAAAATCTTGGTGGAGGTAACATATCCTCCTTTTTTGATAAAAGCACCTCCCATGCCGAAGTCGCCCATCTCATATTCGTTGGTAATCCAGGTAATCTCGGCCAGGTGCATCAGTTTGCGTTTGTTGATTTCAAAAGCTACATTGAGTGCATATTCAAAGGCAGCGCCCTGGCATGTGGCCAGTGCGTGGCCGGTGCCGATCACAAAACGTTGCCGCTCACCTTTGGCCATTTTGTCGAGCGATTCCTGTAGCTTTTTCCAGGTATGGGCAGCATGGCCGTAGGTACATACCGAAAGGCTGTGGCCGTCAGGCCCCAGTCCCTCGGTGGCCTCGAAATTGAGTTTCGGGCCGGTTGCGTTGATCAGATAATCATAGGGAACCTTTTCGGTAGTACCGCGCTGCAGTTCATCCACATATTCTATTTCTACATGCGAAGAAGCCATTTTCGCGTCACCTTCCGGAAAGATTACTTTGGCTAAAGCGCGTTTAAAAATAATGCCTTTGCGGCGATAAACCGGCGCCAGCGGAAAGATGACCTGGCTCGTTTTCATTTGCCCGATTCCCACCCAGATATTGGACGGAAACCATTGATAGTTGCTGTTGGGCGACACCACGACGACTTCGTGTTGTTTGTTCAGGCTTTTGCGCAGCGCCATTGCGGCGGTATGTCCCGAAATGCCGGCACCCAGTATCAGTACTTTAGCCATTTTTATTCTTTGTTTTAATTAAAATAAACTTCCCCTTGGTGACTGATCGGAAGCCTTCTTTTGACAGGTAAAAATAAAGTAATTTTTTGTCCGGCAGCCTCTTAAATCAACATTCAATATCCCTTTTTAAATCAAAACCTATCTCACCTCCTTTTCAATCCATTCCTTTACAAAGTCGAGATATCCATCAGCAACCCTCGGCCAGTCGAAGTCGGGATATTTTGCAGGGTTAAAAGTCTTTTTCATGTCGTGGTTGGCACGAACAAAACTTCTGACTGTGATTTTAGGATTGTAAAGATCAGCGGTAGCTTTTATGTTTTTATTGGCGTCGAGCATCTCATCATCTTCTCCAAAAATTACAAGTGTTTTGATGTTGATGGATTTCCAATAGGGATAAAAATCAATTTTTCGGCCACTCCAGTAATATCCTTCATAAGCCTGTTTATCGATGTCGATATTGCCATACAGCGCGGTCTGATCCATGAAGGTATGTTTGAAAGCATTGAGGCTGATGAAATTTTCAACTTTCCTGTGTTTGTTTCCTTCGCGGATCATTTTTTCGACCTGCCGGTGGCTTTCGGCAGCAATGTGGCCATTTGCAGGCAAATTGCCACCTTTTACAATGCGCAAGCTATCTGCAAAAGCAGCAGCCTGCGAAACGCTGAAGACTTCCGGTGACACCGCAATTAGAAATACCGGAATGATGGTTTTTGTGGCAAGCAACGGCAACAACATAGCGCCCTGGCTAAAGCCCCAAACGCCAATTTTGGTTTTCTCCACCGAGGGTCTGTTTTGCAGTTCCTGCAAGCAAGCAATGGCGTCATCCACAAAGTCGTCGTAGGTGGCTGCGTTATAATCGCCGGTAGAAGCTCCGTTTCCCCTTTTATCAAATACCATAACTTCAAAACCCTGATTAGCCAGCCAGTCGGCATAAAAGGAGTAATTTCTTTTGAGATTGGCGGTGGAGCCATGCAGCAATAGCACCGCCGGATGACGGCCACTGGTTTTTGGTTTGTAAACCTCCGCAAACAAAAGCACATCTCCGTTCTTGACCACCACATTATCGATTGCGTAGCTTTTTGCCGGTGATTTATCAGATTTCTTTTTCAGTAAAAAACCGAACTTTAAACCAGGAAGTCCGTTTTGCATCGCCACCGAGCCGCTGATGGTATCATTTTCATGGATGCCGTCGTAGCGGAATGTAGTTTCGAGATCAGCCAGAAATGAGAGGGCGCTGTCTTTTTCTTTGAGCACCGCTGCCGGCCTGTCGATCAACATCAGATCGTGGCTGGAAAGCGTGCTGAGGTTATTATCAAAAACTACAGAAATATCCACTGTTTTGCCACTCATTTTCATGGTTCCCTCCCAATATCCCGAAAGTGACGTGGGTTGGCTGCAGCCGGTCAGCAGAAGCAACGCGAACCAGATGGCAAAGAGTTTCGTTTTCATCAGAAACGCTCTATATTTTGCTCATAGATCACCCCGCGCTGCGCCAGGCCTTCGAGCATAAAATCGACACAATCGGATTCTCTTCCGATAAATTCCGGCGCCGACACACCGATGTTTGTGTAAAGGCTTTCGGCAACCAGGCGCACAGCCATGGTGGCAGAGTAGCCGGTGGTTCGCGCCATGGAATGCACACCACTTTTCAGATCATACTTGTCGAGCAGGTCGTAAGTGTAACGAAGTCGTTTTCCGGCTTTCATACCTTCAACGATGATGCGCATCACGGTGAGGTCGGCATCACCGGGTTTTAATTTCCAAATATGGAAAAGCAGTTTGCAGGTAAGATCGATGGGGCGGATGCTTTGGCCGTTGATTTCGACGGATGTAGTATCGAAAAGGCCGGTGTCGCGCAGCAGCAGCATCTTGTCGATGTGGCCGGGATAGCGCAATGTTTTTTCGATCATTTCGGGGCACTTTATGGTTTTTGCCAACGAGCGCAATCCATCGCTATTGAAGGCCTCGAGGGTTCCAACCTGTGGGAAATCCATCAGCTCGGCATCGCTGAGCGCCGGACGCGTCACCAACTTCCCGCCGCTGACAAAGCGTGCCGGACGGGTATATTCCTCAATCACGTCAATGGGCGAAAAAACCGCCTTGTATTCGTAAGGAAGCGTGCGCACCTGCGGCAAACCGCCGACATAAATTACCGCACGGCTGGTCGTGTCGAGCAGATGATCCACGTAGCCAATCAGCACGTTGCTCATGCCCGGCGCCACGCCCATGTCAGAGATGGCCACCACGTTTTTCTCGCGTGCCAGCGCATCAAGCTCGAACATGTCCTCGGCAAAGAAAGCGATGTCGATCACATTTTTCCCGGCTTCTATAATGGTTTGCAAAGTCTGGAAGCCCAGATATCCAGGCACCGCACTCAACACCATGTCCTGATCTTTTACCAAAGCAGCGATATTTTCTTTTTTAGAAAGATCGGAACAAATAGTTATGATGTTTGCATTTCCGCGAAAGCGTGCCAGTGCATCGTTGCTGATGTCGGCAACGGTAACCTGGAAGTTGCTGTCGGCAGCCAGATCGAGCGCCATGGGAGCGCCCACCAGCCCGGCGCCAAGGACGATAATTTTTTTCATTTAATTAAAAATTAAGATGAGATTTTTTCGTGTCTCCTCCGGGATTTACAGTTTGTCCATTTAGGTAGCGATAATTTTTTCACAGATAAATTCGGCAGCCTTTCCGTCGCCAAAGATGGGCGGGAAGTTGAGCTGCTGTTCGGAACTAAAATGCTTGAAAGCTTTCTTGATCTTTTTTGGATCGGCGTCGGCGATAAAGGCAGTGCCATTTTCGACAAGCTCTACCCATTCGGTTTGCGGACGCAGGATGATACAGGGCTTACCAAAGAAATAAGCTTCCTTTTGCACACCTCCTGAATCGGTGATGATGAGTCTGGCATTTTTTTCGAGCTGCACCATGTCGAGAAACGAAACGGGTGGCGCGAGCGTCAGATATGGGTTTTGAATTATTTTTTCATAAAGATCAGCAGGAAGATTTTTTTGTAAAAGTCCGGATGTGCGCGGATGCAGCGGCATTAGAATTTGAAGCTGCTCCTCGTGGGCAATCTGATTTAAAGCCCCAAATATTGCCGCAAGGCGCTGCGGCTCGTCGGTGTTGTTGTTGCGATGGATGGTTGCAAGCACAAAGCTTCCTTTTCCGACCTTATATTTTTCAAGAACTTTAGATTGTTTTTCGGCAGCATCAGCAAAGTGCAGGCTGTTGTCGTACATCACGTCGCCACAGTGGAAAACGGCCGGATTGTCGGCGGTGTAAGGTGGTTTCGTTTCTTTTCGGAATCCTTCGCGCACCAGATTTTTGATTCCGGTGACGGTGGGCGAAAACAGCAGTGTTGACACGTGGTCGGCCATGATGCGGTTGATTTCTTCGGGCATGGTTTTGTTGAACGAGCGCAGCCCCGCCTCGATGTGGGCAATTGGCACATGCACTTTGGCAGCGGCAATGGCTCCTGCGAGGGTGGAATTGGTGTCGCCATATAGCACCAGAAAGTCGGGATTGAGCTGCCGTAATTTCTCTTCGATGCCCGTAATCATACGCGCGGTTTGTTCGCCATGCGAGGCCGAACCAACGTTGAGCTGATAATCGGGACGCGGAATATGTAATTCATCAAAAAAAACCTGCGACATATTTTCGTCGTAATGCTGGCCGGTATGCAAAATAAATTCGCGCATCTGCCCGGAATATTTTGCGGCAATGGTACGGCTCAAAGCCGCTGCCTTGATGATCTGCGGGCGGGCACCCACGATGGTCAATAACTTTTTCATGATAATAAAATTTTAGCGAAAATACGAAAATCGGTTTACGCAACGCTGACATCCAAACTCTATCGCCGGTTTGTTTTATTACTTTTGAGGTCTAATTAATAAGAAGCTTTGATCAGATATTTGCGCCACGAAGAGATAGATACCCAGCGTTGGGACGATTGCATCGGCCGGTCGGTGAACGGGATGATTTACGCCATGTCGTGGTATCTCGACCTGGTAAACGACCGCTGGGAGGCGCTGGTGCAAAACGACTATGAATGTGTAATGCCGCTGACGCCGGGACGCAAGCTGGGCATCAGTTATCTTTTTCAACCACGCTTTACGCAGCAGCTCGGGGTTTTCTCGCGCACACATCTCACCGAAAAACTAGTGCTGGAATTTATCGATAACATCCCACACCATTACCGGTTTATCGAAATCAATCTGAATACCCACAACAAGCTGAACCGTTCGCATCCGGATTTTACACCGTGGCTTACCCACGAGCTCGACCTGATTGCTCCTTACGAACAATTGGCTGCGGGTTATTCTAAAAATCTGAAACGCAACCTGAAAAAAGCCAATAAGGCGGGGCTTACCGTGATGGAAAATAGCAAGCCCGAAAATATCATCAGCATTTTTAGAGAAAACAAGGGGCGCGAACTGAGCAACCTCACCAACAAAGATTACGACTTGCTGCGCCGTCTGGTGTATGTGATGATTTATAAAAAGATGGCGGGTGTGCTGGCTGTTTTTGATGAGACCAACAATTTGCGCGCTGGGGCTTTTTTTGTGTATAGCAGACGGAAAGCCATCTTCTTTTTTTCGGGTACGGATTCGCACGGCCGCGAACTGCGGGCTATGCCACTGCTCATCGATCATTTTATCCGCACCCACGCGGGTTCTCATCTCACCCTGGATTTTGAAGGCTCCAACGATCCCGACCTGGCGCGTTTTTACAGGAGCTTTGGCGCCACCCCGGTAAATTACCTGCATTATCGCCACAGCAAGTTACCTTTTCCACTCAATGCTGCACTGGCAGTGAAGAAGAAGCTTTTTTGAAAAACCTTTGTTGGATTTATCCAACCCAACTGGAATTTATTTGGGGTTAGATTTTTATAAGAATCAGGCAAAAACCTCTGTCAGGTCTATCTACAAATCTCCATCTCGTAAAGCTCGCTCCGCGTGTAATCCATCCAGGTGAGATAGTCGACATAAACGTAAAGCACAAGTAGCGCCATAGCCAAATTGGCTCAAAAAAAGAAGTAATGCAAGGTTTTGTAATAAAAGAGTTGATTAAAATCGTTGTCAGGAAACTTAAAAATTTACTTTTGCAGCGCTCTACATCAGAGCTAATAACAAATATTTTATAAAAAATAAAGGGAAAATAATTATGAAGAAAAATGTAATTATTATTGGTGCTGCGGGACGAGATTTCCACAACTTCAACACTTATTACCGTGGAAACGACTCATACAACGTGGTGGCTTTTACAGCCGCTCAGATTCCTGATATCGACGGAAGGAAGTACCCGACCGAACTGGCCGGTGATTTATACCCGGATGGTATCCCAATTTACGCAGAAGAAGACCTCCCTAAACTCATCGAAGATTTAAACGTGGACGACTGTGTGTTTTCCTACAGCGACGTTCCTTACGAACGGGTGATGTCGGTTAGCGCATTGGTAAATGCCTCAGGCGCAAACTTCATGCTGCTTGGACCTGCTGACACCATGGTGAAAAGCACCAAGCCACTTATTGCTGTCGGAGCCATACGCACGGGCTGTGGCAAAAGCCAGACTTCGCGCCGAATATTGGAGCTGCTGATGGAGAAAGGCTTGAAAGTAGTTGCCATTCGTCACCCGATGCCTTATGGTAATCTGGTGGAACAAAGAGTGCAGCGATTTGCTACCATCGAAGACTTGCACACACACAAATGTACCGTAGAGGAAATGGAAGAATACGAGCCGCATGTGGTGCGTGGTGACGTGATATATGCGGGCGTGGATTATGAAGCCATCCTGCATGCTGCTGAGAATGATCCCGATGGTTGCGACGTTGTTCTTTGGGATGGCGGCAACAACGACTTCCCGTTTTACAAACCTGACCTCAACATTACCGTTGTCGACCCGCACCGTCCCGGTCACGAGCTTAGATACTATCCAGGAGAAGTAACCCTGCGCCTGTCCGATGTGGTTATTATCAATAAAATGGATACTGCCAGCCCTGAAGGCATTCAAACTGTGCGCGAGAGCATCGCCAGGGTTGCTCCCAAAGCTATTGTTATCGACGCTGCTTCGCCCATTAAGGTCGATGACCCTTCGCTGATAAGAGGCAAAAGAGTGCTGGTTGTCGAAGATGGCCCCACGCTTACTCATGGCGAGATGAAACTCGGCGCCGGCACAGTGGCCGCAATGAAATTTGGCGCTGCCGAAATGGTCGACCCGCGTCCATACACCGTTGGCAAACTCAGCGAAACGTTTGAGATTTACCCCAACATCGGTACTTTGCTGCCAGCCATGGGATACAGTGACGAACAGCTCAAAGACCTCGAAACCACCATCAACAAAACCGATTGTGACTCAGTGATAATTGGCACACCCATCGACCTGAATCGTTTGATCAAAATTAAAAAACCCAACACCCGCGTTCACTACGACCTGCAGGAAATCGGCAAACCCGACCTTAAGGAAATCCTCGATGCATTTGTTGAGAAGCATAATCTGATTAAATAGCTCTGGCTTTGGAATCTTTTCAAAAAAAAAGGCAGCTTCGTGATGGAGCTGCCTTTTTTATTTTTAATACACCAAATGTCAGAGCCGGATCACCTGTATCCAAGATGTTGGGTAAGCTCCACCAGAATTTCTTCATGATCGAAAGCCAAAGCTGGCAAAGCATCAACCGAAAACCAGCGGGCATCGGCAGCATCATCACCACCAGCTACTTTTACCTTGGCGGGATTGGCAAAACCATAGAAAACCACCGAAATAGTTCTTCCCCTCGGGTCGCGCCCCGGATCGCCATAAGTGCGGAATTGAGTCAGCTCAGGAATAGAGAGACCGGTTTCTTCTTTTAGCTCACGGACAGCAGCAGCAGCCAGCGTTTCGTCCATCTCAATGAATCCACCCGGCAACGCCCATTGCCCCTTGAAAGGATTGTTGCCACGTCGGATCAGAAGTATCTGTTGGTTTTCGTTATTATTACTAAAAATAGCAATGTCGGCAGTGACCGACGGACGGGGATACGCATATGTGTAGGACATAAAATCGTTTTTTAGGTTGAAAAAATATGCTAAGAAAAAACAGCACCGCCATCCTTCTAAATAAACAATGCCTTCAGTTAATCGACATCATTTTTCAGCGACGCCGACCGTGACTTTTTGCCTCCGATCTGCCTTCATCTGTATTACCGCCTGCTGAAAGGTGTTGTCGATGCGGTGATAGATGGGGTAAAACCCTGCATCGTCGAGCACATTGCGGGCAATCAAAGCCTTGAGAAGTGTACGGATTGTTTCACGATTGGCTGCAATACCTGCTGCATCGCGTTTCACACCGTGGGCATCGGCATAATCGATAAACTCCTGCATGAGCTGCTCATCGATGCGAAAGCCCCGGTCGAAAGCCTTTACGTCTTTATAGCGCTGCAATGCCTGTCGGTGGGTGTCGGTGTAATCAAAAGCAAAATCGTAGATGACGCCTTTGTTGATGAGCCGGTTGTAATAGGCCAGGTTTTCGCCCGTTTCGACGGGAACGAATATGTCGGGCATAATGCCGCCACCGCCATAAACCACCTTCCCGCCGGGGGTAACATATTTGAGCGTGTCGCTAAAATGGATGCTGTCGGCATGCAATACTTCGCCATTTACAAACCGATTGTGAAATTCTTTGTAATAATCTTCTTTTCCGGTGTCATAAGGTTTCTGAATGCAACGTCCTGTAGGTGTGTAATAGCGCGCCACGGTAAGGCGAATAGCTGAACCGTCGTAAAGGTTCATTGGCTCCTGCACAAGACCTTTTCCAAAGGAGCGGCGTCCCATAATGGTACCGCGGTCGTTGTCCTGTATGGCGCCGGCAACAATTTCGCTAGCCGAAGCCGAGCCTTCGTCGATTAGGATGATAAGCTCTTCGTCCTCGAAGTTGCCACGGGCGGTGGCGTAGGCATAATTGCGCGGCCTGCTTTTTCCTTCGGTGTAAACGATCAGATGTTTATCTTTCAGAAACTCGTCGGCCACCATGATGGCAGCCTGCAGGTAGCCACCCGTGTTGTTGCGCAGATCGAGAATAAGCTGGTGCATACCCTGCTCTTTCAATTTGCGCAAAGCGCGGGTAAGCTCCTCATGCGTTGTTGCCGAAAATTTATTTACTTTCACATAGCCCGTGGAGTCGTCGACCATGTAGGCAATGTCGACGCTATAAGTAGGGATGACATTTCGCGTAAGCGTAAAATCGAGCAAATCAGGCTCGTAGCGGCGAAACACACGGATGTTGACTTTGGTGCCACGCGGCCCTTTGAGTACTTTCATCACATCTTCGTTGGCGATACCCACACCGGCAATGGTGTCATCTTCCACAATGACGATGCGGTCGCCGGCACGGATACCTGCTTTTTCGCTGGGGCCGCCGGCAATCGGTGAGATCACCATCACAGTATCTTTTTCAATTCTGAATTGCACGCCGATGCCTTCGAAATTTCCTTCGAGCTGCTCGTTTACCAAATCGAAATCGCTGGCAGGGATGTATTGCGAATGCGGATCAAGTTTGGCGAGGATGTCGGTGATGGCCTCTTCCTGAACTTCATCAATTTTTACGGTATCCACATAGTCGCGGTTAATAAGCGTAAGAATATCGCTGATTTTGTTGTAACCCGACAAATTGATAGAGTAAACTTTGTTTCCAGCCGAACTTTTGGGCGCCAATCGAATGCCGGCCAAAATACCTGCTATGAGCACCACTGCGAAGAGTAAAGGGAGATAAATTGTGATTTTATATTTGAACCTTGACATTGTTTAATTGAATCTTTGGGTTGAATTTTTACTTTTGCAAAAGTATCTAACGCAATTGATTTGATAATCTTATAATACATCACAGCCGCTTATGTCCCGACTTTATCTTGTTCCCACGCCGATCGGCAATCTTGACGACATTACGCTTCGTGCCTTACGCGTACTGCAGGAAGTGGATTTTGTACTGGCCGAAGATACGCGCACTTCGGGCGTACTGCTCAGGCATCATGGCATAAGTAAACCTTTTACGGCTTACCATCAGCACAACGAGCATAAGGTTTATCAAAATCTTGCCATGCGGCTCGCTGGCGGGGCTACGGCGGCGCTGATGAGTGACGCGGGTACTCCGGCTATTTCCGATCCCGGGTTTTTGCTGGTGCGCGAATGCATCCGGCTTGGCGTAGCAGTGGAATGTCTGCCGGGGGCAACTGCTTTTGTGCCGGCACTTGTCGATTCAGGCCTGCCGGCAGACCGTTTTGTTTTTGAAGGCTTTCTGCCCCACAAAAAAGGACGCCAGACAAAGCTGGAGTTCCTCGCGCAATTACCGTACACTTTTATCCTGTACGAATCGCCACACCGGCTGCTCAAAACGCTTCAACAACTGGCCGAACACTGTGGCCCCGAACGCGAAGCATCGGTATCGAGGGAGCTGACAAAAATCTACGAAGAAACTGTGAGGGGACCGATCGAAAGCATTATCGAACATTTTACCACCGGAATTGTGAAAGGGGAATTTGTAATTGTGGTGGCGGGGAAACCTTAATGGAAATCAATAAATTTAAAATAACAATGGGGCAAATTCCAATAACAAAAAATCAAAAATCCAAATTGTTGTTCATTAACATACTGGAATTAATTAGACGCACGGCCGTGCGTCTCTACACGGTAATCGCTTCGTTTTTACCAAAAATTGTTTTAAACTCTTCCACCGTCAGGGCATCTTCGTTGCGATAATCGCCGATGGCGGTGCGGCACAATGACGAGAGGTAGGCACCGCTGCCCAAGGCTTTGCCAAAATCGCTGGCCAACGAACGGATGTAGGTCCCTTTGCTGCACTGCACTTCAAACCAAACCTCCGGCATTTCTATTTTGGTAATATTAAATTTGAAAATCTCAACTTCCCGCTCAGTCATCTTCACAGGTTTATTGGCGCGTGCATAATCGTAAGCTCTCTTGCCATTGATTTTGATGGCCGAAAACACAGGAGGCCGCTGGCTGATGACGCCGGTGAACTTCTGCGTTGCCTCATGAATTATTTCAGGGGTAATGTGCTGTGTATCGAAAGTTTGATCAGGCTCCGTTTCCAGATCAAAACTGGGGGTGGTTTGCCCCAGCATCAAACTTCCGGTGTAGGTTTTTTGCTGTGCCTGGTATTGGTCTATTACTTTGGTTTTTCGTCCGGTACAAACAATCACCAGCCCGGTAGCCAGCGGATCGAGGGTTCCGGCATGGCCAATTTTTAATTTTCGATGATCGTAGTTGTATTTTAAAAATATGCGCAGGCTGTTCACAATATCAAAAGAGGTCCATCGCAATTGTTTATTGATGAGGATTACCTCTCCGATGATGAAATCGGGGGGCTGTGGAATATTCTTTTTAGAAATCATTTTTTATTAAAGTAGGATCGCAAGCATACCCACAATGGAACAGTAGATGGCGAAATAGATAAGTTTTCCTTTGCTCACTATCTTCAGCATCCAGCGTATGGCCAGCAGGCCTGTGATAAAAGCGGCAAGAAATCCGAGGAGCAGCGGCAGCCAGCCAATGGCTTCGTTGCTCAGCATGCTGCCGTCGGCAAGGTCTTTCAAATTTGCGCCAATGATGGGTATCAAAACCATTAGAAAAGAAAATTTTGCCATATCCTCGCGTTTGTTGCCCAGAAGCAGTCCGGTGGCGATGGTAGTACCAGAGCGGGATAGCCCGGGCATTACAGCGGCAGCCTGTGCCAGACCGATGATAAATGCATCGAAATAGCCAATTGCCCGATTGTTGAATTTTCGAAAATAGGTCAATGCAAGAATTGCGGCTGTGAGCAGGAGCATGGCTCCCACGAAGGTGAGGTTGCCATCGAAAAGCGTCTCGACCTCATCTTTAAAAAAGAAACCTACGATGGCGATAGGGATAAGTGAAATTGCGATTTTGGTAATGTATTCTGTTTCTTCATTCCACCGAAACCGGAAAAAGCCTTTTATTAATGCAAGGATTTCTTTATAAAAAATCACAATGGTGCTCAAAACGGTAGCGCCATGCACCACAACGGTAAACACCAAACTGTTTTCCACTTCGATGCCCAGCAGTGCTTTGCCAAGTTCAAGGTGTCCACTGCTACTCACAGGCAAAAACTCGGTAAGCCCCTGGAGCATACCAAGCAGTAACGCTTCTATCCACGTCATAGCAATTGGTTTTTATTCTGTGATGTTGCGCGGCTTTTTCATGATGGCATAGATACCCAGCAAATAGCCGATGGTGAGCAAAATGGGTGAAAGGGTGAGCCGCTGAAAGTCGAACATGCTGTAGTTAAAAACATCGGGATCGTCGCTGCCACCGCCAATCATCAGCAGGTAGCCCACCAAAAGAAAGGCCATGCCAATGAGCAACCATTTGTAGTTGTCTCGATCGAAAGCAAAATTGCGACGTTCCTGCAAAGGAATACCAGTAGGCTCATTAGCGGGGTTTGTTACAACTTTGATTTTCTTATTATCTTTTTTCATGCTTTACAAGATTTGCGGCAAAATTATCAATATAAATCTTCTGACCGTACCTTTAAGTACTTTTTCACTGCCAAATAGTTGGAAAAGCCAGAAATCATCAGCCCGAAGAGTACGACACAAGCACAAATAATCACTACTGCAACCGGATTGATAAATTGTGCTGTTTCGGGATAGCAGTTATTTAAAATTGCAAGTATGGCCAGCAACAACAAACACGCAGCACCACCGCCGATAGCTCCCTGCAAAAGCCCATTGCGGAGAAAGGGGCCACGGATAAAGGCACCTGTAGCTCCCACCAGCAACATGCTTTTGATAATCAAACGGCTGGCATACACATCGAGGCGAACGGTGCTATAGATGAGCATTACGCTGATGATGATCAATAATGTACTGAAAAATAAGGAGACGGTAGTAATGCGCCGTATGTTGCTACTTACGTCGTCGAGCAACTCATGCTGATGGTAAACCTCATCTACCAGGGTGAAACCTTGCAAGTAAGCCAACACCTTGCGGGTGCTATCGGGCTGAAAATAATTTGGCGTCAGAAAAACCTCAAGCGATGCAGGTAGCGGATTGTAGCCCAGAAAATCAGTAAAATCCTCGCCCAGCTCCTCCTGCAGTTCCCGGGAGGCTTCGTCGCCGGAAATGTAGCGAACACGCGCGATCATTGGGTTTTGATCCAGAAGATTCATCCATTGTGTTGCCTGTTCAAGGGTACAATGTTCTTTCAGCATTACTCTGATACCAATGTGCCGGCGCGCGTATTCGGAGATTTCATAGGTATGCGCCACCAGCAAAGCCAGCAACCCAAGCACAAACAGCACCAGCGTGATACTGAAAGTAGCAGTACCACGGACGGTTTTATAGCGCCGATGTTGCCAGGGAGCACTTTTAGTTTTCATCTTTTAAAAAAATAAGTTTTCAAAGATAAATGGAATTTACAATCATCTGGTATTCGTTTTTTCAATCAACTCTAAACGATTTACCAGTAAACTCCAAAAACCCACAAAAAACAAGAATCAACTAAACATCAATAATGTCAAATCATTTTGAATAGCAGCGTGGGCACAATGGCAAAGTAACGATGGCTTTTGTAAATCTGTTAGCGGGAGTCCGCCTCAGTATTTTCTGAAATGATGTAGAAAATCTTTTCGAGTGCGGCATGGTATTTCTTCCACTTGTTGCGCTTCACAACAAAGGTTAAGGGTTTACCGGCTGTAAATACAGTGATTTCGGGTGGACAAGCTGACAGAAACGCAGGTTTTAGCTCTTCAAATGGAATCGCGGCGCTGTAGCGTTGCACCCATCGTTTCTTTTCAAAATCCATATACAATTTGGTGGCCGGGGCAGCCGCCTGATTTTGTCCAGCTGTAAATAGTAGTGAATCGGCCGGAGCTGGTTGCAGAGTGTGGTAGGTAAAGTTGAAAATGGCAATTCCAGTCGTTGGCCGGTAGGTGATGTCGAATGAAAATTTACTGTGGTCGTCGCTGTTTTTAAAATCTGTATTGGGATACAAAAAATAAAGATCGCCTTCTTCCTGTGTACGATGCGTGTAATATTTGTCTAATTTCTGCCCAGCTGCTTCCGGCAGTAAAGCGACCACAAGGATGAATAATATCGATAACCGGATGAAATTTTTAAACATAATCTTTTTATAAAAAGAAAATGGGAGAAGCACTTACAAGAAGCACTCTCCCATTTTCAATAAAAACTAACTTTTAGCGATAGTAAAATTTACTATTCACCATATACCATTACAGTAAAGGTAGCGTAGATACCAAGGATGCTGGTAGCCTGATAGTCGACGTGATGAATTTTGGCAATGCCTGCTGAACGGGCAGCTGCTTCGATGCTGGCGTCGCCGGTGGCAACAATACCCAGAATGGAAGTTGCTTTAGCGGTACCAACTTTTGTCGATCCGATGTTGGAGGTAACAGCCAACGGAGCTTTAATGTCTGTGTAAATGCCACCCATCAAAGGTGCTGAAGTCATGGCGCAGCTCGACATGAAGCCGGCAATCAGAATTAATGCAAAAAACTTTTTCATACTTTAATACTCCTTTTTAAAAT
>DASRND010000016.1 GCA_035647615.1 Bacteroidales bacterium
CTTTAATACTCCTTTTTAAAATTAATAGATTTTGATTTTAATAAAATTATTGTTTCAAAAAGTGCAAATATCTACTTTTTAGCAGAATTACGAAGAAGTATCTCATAATATTTCTAAAATAAAAAGTTAAACTTCCCTGACTGCCTGGCTTTCAGTGAGTTTCTATCGCTTCATTTTTTGTGGTTTCAACATATTTTCCGGATTAAGCATCGTCTCAAGCTCATCTTTGGTCATCAGATTTTGTTCGAGCACAAGATTGTAAACGCTTTTACCGCTTTCAAGGGCATCTTTCGCCAGCTTGTTGGAAACGTCGTAACCAAGGAAAGGCACCAATGCCGTCACCAGACCAATGCTGTTTTCGACCATTTTGCGACAATGTTCTTCGTTGGCAGTAATGCCATTGATACAACGATACATGAAGGTGTTCATTCCGTTTTTGAGCATCTCGATAGACTCAAGGATACTGTGTACCATCACAGGTTCCATCACGTTGAGCTCAAGCTGACCGGCTTCTGCTGCCAATGTTACGGTGAGGTCGTTCCCAATTACTTTAAAAGCTATCTGATTGACCACCTCCGGAATTACGGGGTTTACTTTGCCGGGCATGATAGAGCTTCCGGGCTGCATCGGTGGCAGATTGATCTCGTTGAGGCCAGCACGGGGACCTGAAGCGAGTAGACGCAGGTCGTTGGAGATTTTGGAGAGTTTTATTGCCAGGCGTTTTACGGCTGACGAATACATCACAAAAGCGCCAGTGTCTTGGGTAGCTTCCACAAGGTTTTCGGCCAATTGCAAATCCAGGCCTGTGATCTCGCGCAGATGCACAATCACTTTGTCGCTATATTCCGGATCGCTGTTGATTCCAGTTCCGATGGCGGTAGCGCCCATATTTACTTCCAGGAAAAGACGTGCATTCTGGTCAAGTCTTCCAATCTCTTCTTCAAGAGTTACAGCATAAGCTTCAAAAGCCTGCCCCAAAGTCATAGGAACAGCATCCTGCAGTTGTGTACGTCCCATTTTGATGACGTGTGCAAATTCGCGCGACTTTTTGCGGAAAGCAGCAATAAGATTCATCAGCACATTTATCAACCGCTTGTTGCTGTTGATGAGCGCTATTTTTACGGCAGTAGGATAAGCATCATTGGTCGATTGCGACAGGTTCACATGGTTGTTTGGGTGGCAATATTCGTACTGGCCTTTTTCGTAGCCCATAATTTCCAATGCCCTGTTGGCAATCACCTCGTTGGCGTTCATATTGGTAGAAGTTCCGGCACCGCCCTGGATGGTATCTACTGCAAAGTGATGGATAAACCTGCCGTTCATAATTTCGCGACAAGCCTGCTCCATAGCTTTGGTTACAGGCTCTTCGAGCAGCCCCAGATCGAAGTTGGCGCGTGCTGATCCGAGCTTCACCATTGCCAGCGCTTCTACCAGACGGTGGTAAAAGTTAATCGTAACACCACTTATATGAAAATTCTCGAGGGCGCGCAGTGTTTGCACACCATAGTAAACTTCGTAGGGTACCTCGCGTTCGCCAAGTAAATCGTGTTCGATGCGGGTGCGACCCGATTCGTACTGTGCCGCCGATTGTGCGACGTGGGCATTGGACTGCCGCATACGCCGAGAGATGACGCGTGTGATATTAGAAAAGATTTTGAGCGATATGGCGCCTTGCTCGGCAAAAAATTGCTTGTCCACGGTGTAAATCTCAACGGGGGTCATCGCCCTTGCCGATGTAGAATGTGGAGAATCATCGGTGAGTGAACCTTCGCCTAGAAAGTCGTGGGGGCCAAAAATACAAAGCCGCTTCTCGCGGTTTCCGTCGGCATTTTTGAGCAGTTCCACTTCCCCGCTGCTGATAAGGAAAATGCTTTCACGCGGCGAGTTCTCAACAAAAAGGTTATCGCCTTCGGCTACCGAAACCGGCGTGATATGCTCGGATACTGTTTGTATCTCCTGAGCATCCAGCCCATTAAACAACTCGATTTTTTTGATAAAAGCAATCCGGTTGTCTTTCTCTTTACTTTTCATATTTCT
>DASRND010000017.1 GCA_035647615.1 Bacteroidales bacterium
GTATTAATTATTTAAAATAAAACTATGAAAAAGGTATTAAGCCAGGAGATAAACGATCAGGCCGAACGGTACCGCGACTACACCGCCGGCAACCTGTCGAAGCTCATCAAAATAAAATCGCTGAGTGGCGAGGAGCGTGAGGTGCAGCTGGAGCTGAAAAAACAAATGGAAGAAGCCGGATTCGACGAAGTGCGCATCGACGGGCTGGGCAACGTGATCGGACGCATTGGCAATGGTAAAAAAATCCTCGCCATCGACGGCCACATGGACACCGTGGATATCGGCCAGCTCAGCAACTGGCAGTTTGACCCGCTGGGCGGCGAAATACGCGACGGCTATGTACACGGCCGCGGCAGTGTAGATCAGGAAGGCGGCCCGGCAGCTTTTATCACCGCCGGACGCATCATCAAAAACCTCGGTCTGGCCGATAACCTCACCATTTATCTCGTGGGCAGCGTAATGGAAGAAGACTGCGACGGACTGTGCTGGAAATATCTGATAGAGGAAGAAGGCTTGAAACCCGATTGTGTGATTGTAACCGAACCCACCAACCTGAACATCTACCGCGGACATCGCGGACGCATGGAGATGCACGTTCATTTTAACGGACTCTCCGCCCACGGCTCGGCACCCGAACGCGGCAAAAACGCCATCTACATGGCAGCGCGCGTAGCGCTGGAGATAGAAAAGCTAAACGAGCGCCTTCCCAAAGACGACTTTCTGGGCAAGGGCAGCATTACCATCTCCGAAATTACCAGCCAAAGCCCATCCCTCTGCGCGGTGGCCGACTACGCCCGCATCCATCTCGACCGGAGGCTTACCGCCGGCGAAACGATGGAATCGGCAGTAAAGGAAGTGGAGGAGTTGATAAAAGGTTTGGATGCCCGCGTGGAAGTGCTGGAATATTCCGAAAAGGCCTGGACAGGACTGGAATATGGGATGCGGAAATATTATCCCACCTGGATAATCGATGAGAAGCATCCGGTGATAAAAACCGGCGTGCGCGCCTACGAGGGGCTTTTCGACAAAAAGCCAAAAGTGGATAAATGGACTTTCTCCACCAACGGTGTTACCATCAGAGGGATTTACGGCATACCGGTAATTGGCTTCGGCCCCGGCAACGAGGTACTGGCACATGCGCCCAACGAAAAAGTACGTGTCGACGACCTCGTGAAAGCCTCCGCATTTTACGCTGGCTTTGCTGCCGAAATGAGCGAAGAATAAGTATTTCTTTTTTAATAAAACTTTTGATTTCTCACGGTAAAATTCCATAAACAAAAAATCAAAACATAAATAAATCTCAATGATCAAAGCATTTTAGTTATTGAATTTTGTCTTTTGAAATTTATTTGGAAATTTATTTGGAAATTGAGATTTGCATCTTGGTGCTTTTTTTAATTCTAAAATCAGCTTTTTTATGAATCTTCAGCAACAAATCGATCAACTGGCCAATCTGAAAAGCCATCTTTACCAAAAGGATTTTCTGCTCACCTGGGAAAAATCACACGACGACCTGCAGGCAACGCTATTAATTGCCGACATCTTGAAAAATATGCGTACCGAAAATATTTCGCCCCGCCTTTTCGATACCGGGCTGGCCGTCTCTATTTTCCGCGACAACTCCACCCGCACGCGCTTTTCGTTCGCCTCGGCTGCCAACCTGCTGGGGCTGGCCGTGCAGGATATGGACGAGACCAAATCGCAGATTGCTCATGGCGAAACCGTGCGCGAAACGGCCAACATGATTTCGTTTCTGACTGATTTTATCGGAATCCGCGACGACATGTACCTGGGCGAAGGCAACAAATACATGCGCCAGGTGGGCGAAGCACTCGACGACGGCGCCGCCCGTGGCGTTCTACCCGTGCGACCGGGAGTCATCAATTTGCAGTGCGATCTCGACCATCCCACCCAAACCATGGCCGACCTGCTGCATCTAAAAAATCATTTTGGCTCATTGGAAGAGTTGCGCGGAAAAAAAATAGTGATGAGCTGGGCATACTCGCCGAGCTACGGAAAACCACTTTCGGTTCCGCAGGGAATCATCGCTCTGATGACGCGCTTTGGCATGAATGTGGAACTAGCACATCCCAAAGGTTACGAGCTGTTACCCGAGGTGATCACCGTTGCAAAAAAGAACGCAGCAGCAAGCAGCGGCACTTTCTCCGTTGGCAATTCGATGGAAAAGGCCATGCAGGGTGCTGACATTGTTTATCCCAAAAGCTGGGCGCCCATTAGCGTGATGCAACAACGCACCCCTCTGCTTCGTCAGAAAGATACTGCCGGCCTGGCACAACTCGAAAAAGATTGCCTTCGGCACAATGCGGAATTTAAAAATTGGGAATATGATAACGAGATGGCACGGCAAACACGCAACGGCCAGGGGCTTTACATGCACTGTCTGCCGGCCGACATTTCGGGAGTTTCATGCCCGCAAGGCGAAGTTTCCGCCGACACTTTCGAGCAGTGGCGCATCACCACCTATCAGCAGGCGGGTTACAAACCCTACATCATCGCTGCCATGATGCTTGCCAATCGTTTTGAGAATCCGGCGCAGATACTGAAAAAGATTTTAGAATCGCAGCGGTCGCGAGTGAAATATTAAAATGGGCAATGAGAGTTGAGAAAAGGAGCTCGAAAAATAAATCGTAATGATTTCGGGCATTGCACTCACGGCTAATGATTTCGCCCCATTGAGAATGGATAACCGTATTTTATTGAGTCAATAAAATTTCTTTCTCGTTTCTCATCGCTCATTTCTTTCCCCGACAACTACCTTTCCGCTAATCAATACATATTTCGCTTCTCCTTTCGTGGGCATTCCTTCGTAGATGTTGGTGTCGCAATGTTGGTGATGTGTGCGGCGGCTGATGATATTGGTTTTCTCAGGATTCCAGACCACGATATCCGCATCGGCTCCGGGAGCCAGAATTCCTTTGGCAGGATAAAGTCCAAAAATGTGGGCAGCGTTGGTCGAAGTCAACTCCACGAAACGGTTGAGACTGATTTTGCCGGTGAGAACGCCATAAGTATAAAGCAACGCCAAACGATGTTCGACCCCTCCGGCGCCATTGGGGATTTTTCGCAAATCGTCTTTGCCTTCCATTTTTTGTTTTAAAGTAAACGGACAGTGGTCGGAGCCGAGAGTTTGGATGGTTCCATCGGTCACCGCTTTCCACAAAGCATGCTGGTGCTCTGCTTTACGCAATGGCGGACTAATTATATAAGGTGCGGCCTGCTCGAAATGCTGGTGATATTTTTGCTCGTTGAGGAGCAGGTAATGCGGGCAGGTTTCGGCATAAACTTTTTGTCCGGCAGCCTGCGCCTTTGCGATCAATTCCAGCGACTCTGCCGCCGAAACGTGCACGATGTATAATGTACATCCTGTCTTCCGCGCCAGCTCGATGGCAGTGCCAACCGCCTGCGCTTCCAGCTCCGGCGGCCGCGAAAAATAATGCGCCATTGCCACCGGCAGATCAGTTATCGCATATTTTTCGCGTAAGCGTGCTACTTCTTTTCCCTCTTCGCAATGCACCAAAACGATAGCTCCCAGACAAGCAGCTTCCTGCATAACCTTTTCCAGCGCATCGGGGAGCAACCCGATGGTGTCCAGATAGGCCAAATAGCATTTGAAAGAGCGTGTTTGGAATTTTTCGACGCATTCCGCCATTTCATCGGGCATGGTGCTGCGCCAGGTAGTCGGGCTAACGTGGAGAAAAACATTTGTCAACGCGGCTCGCGCTTCAGCCTGACGCGAGGCCAAAGCTGCCGGCAGCAATTCACCGGGAGCCGGCGTCACAAAGTCGATGAGCGTGGTGGTGCCACCCATCAGCGCGGCATTGCTTCCCGAAAGAAAATCGTCGCTTGATGGTCCGGCAGGCGTAGGAAGTTGCATGTGAACGTGTGGGTCGATGCCTCCCGGAAAAATCAGGCAGCCACTGGCATCGATGACTTTTGAAGCAGCCTCAGCCCCTTCCACAAATTCATCAACAGCTACAATCTTGCCTTGATTCACCGCCACATCAGCTTTAAAGCTGCTATCGGCATTAACGACGGTTCCGTTTTTTATTAAAAGATCCATTGTTTTATTAATAAAAATAAGCCCAAAATGCATCTGCCCACAAGGGAAGCCGCGACAATGATTTAAAAATTAAATTTTACCCTGTGGGAAATCTTTCACATAAGTGCCATCTTCAGCTTTTACAAATCCTACCCGGCGCAGGTATTTCTCATGCTTCGGACTGATGCCGTCGGCAATGGCACGGCGGAAACCGGCATTGATAAAACTCCCCTGCAATCCGTAATAAAGGAATCTTCCGTTGCGGTAATCGCGGTATTCCGGAACCACATAATCGAGCACTACTTTCATGGTGTCGCCACCGGTGCGATGCGCCAGAAAAATGCCCGCCACTTGTGTATCGCGCAGCACAAAAAAGCTGATGCTATTCATCTCAGGCTTGTAAACGAACCCCGGAAAAAACTTCTGTATGTCCTGTCGATGAAAATCCAAAAACTTCATCAGATAACGGTTGTCGTTTCTTATTTCAAGAATGTCGAAAAAATCTTTTCGGGTGTAAATACGCACCAGATAATAGACATCCACCGAAACGATGAAAGCGTTGAGCAGCCCCACCGGATAGGCACCGATCAAAAATCCGTATGTCGAAAAGGTGATTGCTCCCACCAGATTGATCCATCTGAACTTCAGGATCGAGTTCATGGTCATCGACAGTGCAATGATGACCGAGGCAACAAATCCTATGTATTGTAAAACATCAGCATTCATAAAAAATTTATTTGTGATTTTTCTTTCAATGAAATTCCAATATTTAAAAAGCAATATTCAAATCGTAACAGGTTTGAGTTTTATAATTTAGAATTTATTTGGGATTTGCTTAAAATTTGAGATTTGAAACTTAGTATTTTCCCATTCGCTCCCAAAGCCGCAGGGATTGTTGGCGTGTAAACTTTAGCACCTCCTGTTCATCGACCGTTTGCAACTGCCTGTCGCGGACAATGAGTTTGCCATTGGCAATGACGTGGCGCACATGGCGCTCGCGGAAACCAAAAAGAAAATGAGCAAGGAAGTTTTCCGGCGTGATGGGCGAAGCCGCGTCATAATCGAGCACCACCAGATTGTTGTCGCCATCGCCGTAAAAGTTATTTTCATTGAGATACCGGTGTACATTTCTCAGTCGCTGCCAAGCACCGGCCATGGTGAGATGATCGTTGTGCTTTCCAGCAAAAAAGGCCGTCTGAGCGCTACGCAGAATTTCGCTGTGCATACCGTCAGTACCCAAAAAAATATTGCTTCCCAACTTTTCGCCATCAAAAAACCCCACATTATTATTAAGGTTGCTTTCGATATTTTCGACAACCCAAGCAGGCGACTCGCGCACCAGTTGTTTTTCGCTATCATCCAGATGCAGGCAATGGCCAAGAATGGTTTTGGAAGATTCCAGCAATCCGAAATCCGCCAGACGCTGCACTACTCTTTTCTGGTGACGCTCCTCACACAACTTCTGATCTATCGGATCTTCGGCCACGTGAATATGAACTCCCGAATGGCTTTGACGCATAAGTTCGGCAGCGCGGCGCATGGTATCGTCGCCAACCGTGAAAGAAGCATGCAAACCAACCAGACCCTGATGCTTTGCAAGATAATCTGTCGTTTCCTGTAAGCCGGCTGCTGCTTTATCCAGCCCGTCGCGGTCGGTAATTTCGTAACACAACAGATGTCCGACGCCCACCTCATCAAAAGCTTCGGCGATGACCGACAGCGAACCCGCGATAGCGTTGGGCGAAGCATGATGATCGATCACGAAAGTGACGCCTGATTTGGCGCAGGCCATCGCCGTTGCCAATGCGCTGGCGCGGATAAGATCACGATCCAGGGCCTTATCCAACCGCCACCAGACATATTGTAGATTTTCATGAAAATTTTGGGGTGCCTTTGGCGGAGGGTTCATACCACGCGAAAGTGCCGAATAAACATGGTGATGCCCAATGGCAAACGACCGCATCACCAACATTCCCTGGCAATCGATGGTTTCTACATTAGCAGGCGTATCTTTCAGCTCGTCGATTATGGTTAATGCCGGGCTGATGTTGTCACCTTTTACCAACAGGTTCGTTTGATGAAACGACAAGTCCTGCCAATCGACGTAAGTTGTGTTTTTTAATAACAAGTCCATTTTGTAGTTTTTTATTTCAAAATATTTTGGGGTAAAGCCCACATATAGTTCTATGTCGTTTCGTCCCCGGTCTGAAGGCCGGGGTTAGTGATATTCCCTCAATTTTTTTCTGTCTTTTGAATGGGCTTCAGCGGCAGCTCCCATCTTCGGATGCCATCGAAAGCTGTAAAAGCATTGGCAATGGCAGCGGCAGTAGGCACCAGCCCAATCTCACCAATCCCTTTGGCACCATAAGGCCCCACAGCATCAGGCACCTCCACCGGCTTTACAACGATTTCGGGAGTTTCGTGTGCCCGCAAGATTTTCAAATCACGCATCTTATCACTTACCAAAAAACCATTTTCCATGGGTAGGCTTTCGGTGAGCGCGTAGCCTAAGCCCATGTGCACGCCGCCTTCTATCTGTCCTTCAAACAGCATAGGATTCATCACTTTGCCACCATCATGCGCAGCCACCATTTTGATAATATTTCCTTCGGCGTCGAGCACACAAAGTTGTGCAGCGTACCCATAAGAATAATGTATCACGGGATTTTCGATGCCACTACCCGGCGCTGTGGTCCAGTCACAGACAAAGGCGCCGCGGTATTTTTTCCCGGCCAGCATCTGTAACGGCTGCGTCATCAAATCCGCTTTCAACGCTGAGGCAGCATCTATCACCGCACGGCCTACCAAAGCCGTGGCGCGTGACGAAGTGGTCATCCCAGTAGCAATCTGTGCTTCCGTGTCCACCTGAACCTCGATGATGTCGGGATCGATTCCTGTTTCCTCGCAAAGCGTCTGCAGCGCCATGTTATGCACCCCCTGCCCCATCTCCGTCCAGCCATGTTTCAGGATCACCTTTTTTTCAGAAACGATTTCGATAATCACTTTGGATTCGTCGATCATGCCATTGCCTACGCCCGAATTTTTTATTGCACAAGCCAGACCTTTGTGCTCTGCTGCATCATAATCCGGTTTTACAGCAAGCAGCGACTGGCGAATTCCTACACCAAAAACTTTTTGTCCCGTGGCGGTGGTGAGGCCATCCACCAAAGCATTATCCCACCGAAACTGCCACCGATCAAATCCGGCCTGGCGGCAAATGTCGTCGATACAGCTTTCGATGGCAAAACAAACCTGTGTGGCGCCAAAGCCACGCATGGCCCCCGAAGGAATATTGTTGGTGTAAACGGTGCGCGCTTCGATACTTACAGCCGGTACAAAATATCCGCCAGTAGCGTGACCGGCCACGCGTTCCATCACCTTCATGCCCACCGATGCATAAGCGCCTGTGTCGCCGGTGGCCAGCAGACGCACAGCAGTAAGTTTCCCGTTGGCGTCGGCACCCACATCGATATCCATCACCACCGGATGGCGCTTGGGATGCAGCCGGATGCTCTCCTGCCGCGACAAAGTAAGCTTTACCGGACGCTGAAGCAGAAACGCAAACAACGCAGCATGCCCCTGCACGGTAAGATCTTCTTTGCCACCAAAGCCGCCGCCATTGGGAACCAAAACCACACGCACCTTTTCGCGTGGAAGCCCCAGCAGCAAAGCAATCTGTCGTTGGTCTTCGTAAATTCCCTGGCTTTGGCTGTAAATCATCACACCCTGCTCACCATCGGGCATAGCCAGCGCCGACTCCTTTTCCATAAAAGCATGCTCGATGCGCTGCGTGCGGTAGGTTCCGAACGACCGAAACGTCGACTGCTTTAAAACTTCATCCGTATCACCAGTATTAATTTTTGTAATCTCAAAACAATTGGGACGCTCCTCGTGTACCCGTTCGGCACTGGCGGCCAGCAACATGTCTGTTATCGGTTTGAGTACTTCATATTCTATTTTTATCAGCGCGGCAGCTTCCCGTGCAATTTCTACAGATTGTGCCACCACACCTGCCAGCACATCGCCAATGTAATGGGTTGTTTCGCCTGGCGCTATCATCAGCGGCCAGTCGTTGAAGATGAGTCCGATGTTGCGCTGACCAGGGACATCGGCAGCGATAAAAATACGCACGACGCCGGGCAACTTTTCAGCTTCCGAAGTATCGATTTTTAACACCTTTGCCCGCGGATGGTCGCTTAGACGCAAAGCTGCGTGCAACATTCCATCCACACGCAAATCGTCTACAAACTTTTTGGTGCCGACGGCAGCTTCATACGCCTGATATTTGGGATGCGGCTGCCCAACTTTTCCGGAAGTGGTGGTGATTTCGATTTGCTGATGATTGCGTAAAACTTCGGCAGCATGCAAAGCGGCCACTTCTATTTTTTTATAACCGGTACAACGGCAAAGGTGCGGACGAATGGCCTTTTGTATTTCGGTAACGGAAGGAGCAGGATTATCCTGCAACAAAACTTTGATGCGCGTGATGAAACCAGGCGTACAAAATCCGCATTGTACGGCGCCTTTATTCACAAAAGCCGTTGCTATTACTTTGAGTATTTCGGGCGGAAATCCTTCCGGGGTAAGCACAACGGCATCCTGCAAACTGCGCATGCGAGTGGTACAAGCCAGGCGTGCGCGGCCGTTGATCTCGACGGTACATGCTCCGCAAACGCCTTCGCCCGAACAACCGTCTTTGAGCGCGGTAAGCTGCCGCTGCTCACGCAGAAACGGGAGCAACATGGCATCGGCATCGCCGGTGTACGCTACCTTTTCATTGTTTAATGTAAATGTGATCATGTGGTTGAATCAAATTTTAAAACCGCTTACGCTAAATCCATTTTGCGAAAAGCAAAAAAACCCGCTGCTCCCTGATAAATGACGCTCATCTGGTTAGCCAATTCCATATCAACATCAAAATCTTCATTTTTGTCGGTAATGACCTCGCTTAATTCAAAATCATTATCCAGTTTTAGAATCATTTCCGGAAGCACAAAGGTATAGCCTTTCTCGTTTTTTTGCAAAACGGCTTCGGTATCTCCATTTTTAAATTTCAAAATTTCTTTATTAAAAAAGAAGCCATCAGCCTGTGCAAGCCAGTTTTTTTCGTCGAGATAAAGATGCGGCTTTTGCTGATAAGGAGATCCTGCCATAGGGCAAAAAGTAGTGCAGTTCCCGCATTGGTTGCACCAATCAGCGATGTGCAAAATCTGGTGCGGCTGACTTACACTGAATTTATTCCCGGTATCCGCAATTATTTTCCCTTTTCGAAAATGATAAATAGAGCTTCGTTGGAAAATTGGTTGGATGTGATAGGTAAACAGTGCCAGGTTGGGACACACTGTTGTGCAGATACTGCAAACCTCGTCGCAGCGGAGGCAGCGCGCAGCTTCCGCAATGCCCTGCTGCAGCGTGAGTGGCTTTTGGACCACAGCAAAATTGCGCCGCTCTGCCACAGGCAGCTCTTCAACCACGGCGCTGTGAATGCGTTGTGCGCGATTGACCATGTGTTGCAAAAAAGGCAATGGCTGGCGGGGACCGACATCCAAAGATTCTGTTTTGACGGCTGCCAGATTTATAATTTCCGCGGCAGCTTTGCGTCCGTCGCTGATAGCATTAATAGCTGTGGATGCCCCGCGCATGGCGTCGCCACCGGCAAAAACTCCTGGAACATCGGTTTGGTAGCTTCCGCTGCCGGGCGCGGGAAGTTGTGAAACTTCGATAAATGGAATATCGGTTTCCTGTCCGATGGCAGGAATAACCGTTGATGCAGGAATCATGAAATCGCTGCCGGGAACTTCTACAGGAGTAGCTCTACCGCTGGCATCGGGTTTTCCGGCTTTCATTTTGCGAAAGCGCACATATTGCAGCTTACAGTTTTCGCTGATAAATTCCAGCGGTGCCACTTGTTCGATAATCTGAATGCCCTCTTCCAGCACTGCTTTTATCTCGCCCTGATCGGCAGGCATGTCGGCAATGGTGCGGCGATAAGCAATGCGCACCATGGCCGGGGGCTGCGTGAGACGCCAGGCTGTGCGGGCGGCATCCATAGCAGTGTTGCCGCCGCCGATGATCAAGACATCACCGATGAACTTTTTAGGATGTTTTGATTTTACATCGAATAAAAATTCCAACGGATCCAGCAAACTATCGCCGGGATCGCCCGGAAGCTCAAGCATACGCAACTTCTGTGCGCCTGCGGCGATATAAACGTAATCATTTTGGGCGCGTAAGGTTTCAAACAGAGCGTGATCGACTGATGTATTGAAATGAACTTTCACACCGGCATCCATGATGCGCTTGACATCTGTATCAAACATAGGCGGCGTAAGGCGAAATTTGGGAATGGCGCCGGCAACCATCCCACCAGGCAGGTTGCGCGCTTCGTAAACTTCTACCTCGAAACCCGCAAGCCGAAGAAACCAGGCGCACGAAAGTCCCGAAGGTCCCGCGCCGATAATGGCTGCTCGTGGAGGAACATCCGTACGCTCCGCCTTCGCGGGTTGCCAAGCCTCTGCCGGTGCATGCTCTGCCACCACACGTTTCACCTCACGGATGAGCACCGAACTGTCGTAGTTCATGCGCGTACATTTGGTCTGGCAAAGATGATCGCAAACGGCACCGGTGGTATCAGGAAAAGGATTTGTGTTGTGAATAACACGCGCGGCATTGGTCAAATCCTGGTTTGCGGTGAAATACATGTAGCCCGGAATGTCCTGACTTGTCGGGCAGGCCGACTGACAAGGTGCATGGATGCAATCGAAAAAGCCAAGCGACCGACGCGTTTTTATGTCGGGCGGAAGCAGGTGTTCATTGCGATAAGCCGAATCATTACTAACTTTTTCAGCATAAAGATTCAATTGTGAAAATTCCGATCGATCAGAATTGAAGGCATCGGGCTGTCGCAGGTTGTGGATGTATTGCGCTAAGCGCCCATAGCCACCTGGTTTCAGAAGATCGGTGCAAACTGTCACCGGCGCTAATCCGGATTTCACGAGATCAACTATATTAAAAGCGTCGGCGCCGCCACAAAAGGAGATGTCGAGTTTGTCATCAAAATCCATTTGCAGTCTGCGCGCAAGCTGCACGGCAATCACATGCAACGGCCGGCCACTCATGTACATCATATTTTGACTTGCGTCAAAAATATTCCGGTTGTTGACACTTTCGAGCGTGTTGGTGAGCTTCAGCGAAAAGCAAAGGTGACGATCGTTGGCCAGCTTTTGTAACCGATGAATCATGGGCACAGCATCGGGATATTTCAGATCGTGGGCAAAAGCGCTGTCGGGAACCTGCGTCCCAAAACCCGAACCCCGCATAATCTCCTGCACCTGCTCCCTGCCCAGCAACGTCGGATTGAGCTTGATGGCGGTGTGGAGATGGCGTCCGATGATAAGATATTGCGCTATCTTTTCTATTTCATCGGGCGGGCAGCCGTGCATGGTCGAAAGCGTAATATTATCCGACAACATCGGATTGATTTTTATCTGATCAATTTCTGGATAAAATGGCCGGACTGTCTCAATCTTTTGCTGAAGCATTTCGCCGGCATCCTTCATTTTGTCGAGAAACCACTGAACGTTGGGCTTCATGATGCCTGCAAAATCATATCCCACACTCATATTAAAAATAAAACCTGGCTCCTCCCCTTTTGCGCCGTGCAGCTTATGATTAAGGATGTGGAGCAAAATCCAGGCATCGAGATACTGGCCAAACGACTCGTGAATCTTCAACTCCTGCGACCACTCGCAATTGTAGCCTTCGTCCGGCATGTCGATGCAAGGCTTCGACACTTCCAGCTCATCGAGCGTCTGAATGGTTTTTAGTTCGACAAAACGTGCACCGGTGAGCCAGGCAGCCACGATATTTTGCGAAAGCTGCGTATGAGGGCCGGCGGCTACTCCGACAGGCGTTTCGAGCATATGCCCAAAGCGAGCCATCCGAATTGGATCATTTTTTTTAGGTTTAAAAAATAACTCCCCGGGAATCCCGAGGATATGCCCTGCGGTAGCGTGCTGATGCAGAATAAGCTGCAGCAGATCAGTGAGCGGCCATAAAGTGAATTTGTCAGTCATGCAGAAATTGTTGCGTAAAAATTGAAACGTCAAATTTAGTGGAAAAGTAGCAACGATGACCGATTTTGCTATTTTTGGCTGTTAAACAAATTGATTCTAAATTTTCGTGCTGGTGGAAAGCTCTATAATCATACTCGCTGCAGGATTCTCGGTGCGTGCCGGACAACCCAAACTGGGTCTGCCACTGCGAAATGGAGAAACGTTTCTGCAGCATCTGGCTAATTTTTATGCCGCAGCAGGCTGCGTGGAAATTATTACCGTAATAAATTCGGCAGGTGAAATGTGGCTGCAAGATTATCCGGTGCCATTGCCCGAAAAAATTAAGCTGGTGATAAATCCACATCCCGAAAACGGCAGATTTGGATCGATACAATGCGGTTGCCAGGCTTTAGAAAACGACCTTCCTTTTTTTATTCACAACATCGACAATCCCACCATCAACGCTGAGCTGCCGAGACAACTCCTGGATGCGCTGAAGAATTATGACTTTGTAAAACCCGTCTTTCATGGCAAAGGCGGCCATCCGGTGTTGCTGCAATCCTATATGAAAAAAGAAATATTGGGGATTGAAGACACACAGCTTCGATTCAACGTGTTTCTTGATAATTATCGGGAAAATACGCTGGAGACGGAATTTAGTTCGGTGCTGGAGAACATCAATACGCCAGAAAACGCTGCTGGGGTTTAGGAATCGCCCCTAACTGCAAGGCAGACCCTAAAACCCTTGCAGGGTTTAGGAACACTCCCAAAGTAAGGGAAGTCTCTAAACCCAAAAACCCTTGCAGGGTTTAGGAACACTCCCAAAGATAAGGGAAGTCTCTAAACCCTGCAAGGGTTTGCGCTGGCGAGTTTAGCCCGCTTATCTGGTCTTATTCGGGAACGGAGGAACGGCAGGATATTGCTGCGGGTTATTACGCAACTCTTCGAGGATCACCTCGATGGCTTTGTTGAGCTGCTCGTCGATACCCTCAAATTCTTTTGCCGGGTCGTTGTGCACTTCAATATCTGGCTCTACTCCGTGTCCTTCGATGATAAAGTTTTTGCCTTCCGCATCGTAATGGGCATATTCGGGCTTGCGCATGTCGGCGCCATCGATAAATGGCAAACTTCCGCGGATGCCTACCACACCACCCCAGGTGCGGGTGCCGATGAGTTTGCCCAGATTATGTTTGCGGAACTGGTACGGGAACAGGTCACCGTCGGAAGCTGAATATTGGTTGATGAGCAGCACCATGGGGCCGTGCATCATCGCATCGGGTTTTGGTTCACCAATGGTATTACGACCCATAGCCATCATAGAAAGCTCGCGACGCAAACGCTCGATGATCATCGGAGATACGTTGCCACCGCCGTTGCCACGGTCGTCGATGATGAGCGCCTTTTTGCGCACTTGCGGGTAGAAATATTTCACAAACTCATTGAGGCCTTCAGGTCCCATGTCGGGGATGTGCAGATAACCCACCTGGCCATCGGTAGCTTCGTTCACTTTGCGGATGTTGTCGCGTACCCATTGGTAATAATAAAGCTGGCTTTCGTCAGCGATAGGTTTTACAAGCTCGCGATGTGTGTCTGCATCCGACGCAGATTTGCTGACGGTAAGTTCCACAGTCTGATCAGCGGTGCCAACGAGTGCCTGATAAATGTCGATCATTTGGTTGGTGCTTTTACCATTTACAGCGATGATGTAGTCGCCTTCGCTGATGTTGACACCTATTTCAGTCAGAGGCGAACGCACAGATTTGTTCCAGTTTTCGCCTGGCAAAATTTTATCGATGCGGTAGTATCCTGATTTGTCGCGGCTCAGTTCGGCGCCAAGCAATCCGGTTTTGATTCGTTTGGCTTGGATGCGGTCGCCACCATTCACATAGGCATGACCCACGTTAAGTTCGCCAATCATTTCACCGATTACATAATTCAGGTCGTAGCGGTTGTTGACGTACGAAACCAGCGGATTATACTTTTGGTACACCTGATCCCAATCGAGACCATGCATGCCGGGATCGTAGAAGAAGTCGCGCATCTGCCGCCACGACTCATCGAAAATCTGCTGCCACTCCACCTTCGGATCCACCCATATCTTCATGTTCGAAACATCGATATAGTCGTCCACTTTTATTTTGGATTTCGGCGTATCAATCACAGCAAGTTTCCCACTTTCGAAAATGAGCATCTTTTTGCCATTCGCCGTAAGGCCATAGCTAATATTTTTGCCCAGCTCGTTTTCTTTTTTATCTTTCAAATCATAATAAAACAGTGTGGCGCCTCCGCCGCCGGATTTGTATTGCGTATAATAAACGCCACCCTCTACGGCAGTAATGTTCCAGTAGGAGCCGCCATCGGAGGTTATCTCGGCCACCCGGTCGGAAATGCCGTCAAAATCGATCTTTACATCAACACCCTCTTTGCCTTCTTCTTTTTTGTCTTTCCCGTTTTCCTTGTCTTTTTTGTCGGTTGCGGCAGGTTTGTCGTCCTTAAGTTCCACCACATCATTTTCGGGTTCAAAAGGCGATGGCGTATCTTTGGCCAGGGTTATCAAATAAACTTTCGACATATCCTGGTAGGCGTTGTTCCATTCCGTCCAGCTATAGGTTGGATCAAATGTACGTGCCGAGGAGAAGTAGAAATATTTGCCGTCGGGGCTGAAGGAAGGATCGCCGGAGTCGAACCACTCGTCGGTGAGCGGTGTAGAGGTAGCATCAGAGAGATTGTAAGCATAGATGCGGGTAACCTGCTCAAAACTCGGGCGCACATAGGCCAGCCATTTGCTGTCGGGCGACCAGGCTGCTAAGTGGAACTCGCCGTCGTTGATTTTTTCGACCAGCGTTACTTTTTTGGTGTCGATGTCGATGATTTGCAGGCGTTTTTCCTGATCACTCCAGGCGATTTTCTTGCTGTCGGGCGACCAGGAGAAGCCAAACTTGTAGGTGTCAGCATCTTTGGTAAGCTGCACCGGCGGCTCGGAGCCATCGTGTTTTTGGATGTAAATTTCGTCGCCGCCACTCATGTCGCTGATGTAGGAAATCCATTTGCCATCAGGCGACCATTCCACATTGCGATCGTGTGCGCCGTTGCTGTTGGTAAGATTGTAGGTGATACCGTTTTTGACGGGCACCGAGAAGATGTCGCCGCGGCTGCCCAGCGCCACGCGCTTCCCGTCGGGAGACGGAGAGCCAGAATAGACGCCTTTGCCGGCATCTTTCCACTGCGGACGGCTGGCGCCAAAGTCGTTCATCAGTTGCACCTCTATCTTACTGGTTGTTTGGGTATTAAAATCATAACGATAGAGGTAACCGCCGTTTTCGTAAACGATGGCATTGTTGCCTACTGATGGGAATTTTATATCGTACTTGTCGTAGTTGGTAACTTTGGTGGTTTCACCGGTAGCATTGTTGTATGAAAAAAGGTTCATGGTGCGGTCGCGGTCGGAGAGGAAATAAATGATGTCGCCGTGCCACATCGGGAAAATATCCTGAGCAGGGTTTTTCGTGACGTTGGTGGTAGTTTTGGTATTAAAATCATACACCCACACCTCGTCGGCCATACCGCCGCGGTAATATTTCCAGGTTCTGAATTCACGAAACACCTGGTTGTAGGCCAGTTTTTTACCATCGGGCGAAAAGCTGCAAAAACCTCCTGCCGGCAATGGCAATTGTGTGGAGAGACCTCCATTGATGTTCACTTCGAAAAGCTGTCCGACGAAATCGTTGAAAGATTTCTTACGCGAACGATAAACAACGGTGTTGTTGTCGCGCCAGGCCATCACAATGTTGTTGGGCCCCATGCGATCAGAAACGTCATCACGCCCCAGCGTAGCAGTGTAAGTGATGCGTTTGGGCTCGCCGCCTTCGGCAGGAATGGTGTACACTTCGGTATTTCCGTCGTATTGGCCGGTGAAGGCAATGGTTTTGCCGTCGGGCGAGAAGCGCGGGAAAAGTTCCAGTCCCTCATCGTTGGTAAGCCTTCGGGCGATGCCACCTTGTGAAGCGACGGTATACAAATCGCCGGCATAGCTAAAAACAACCTGATTACCGTGAATAGTTGGAAAACGCATGAGCCGCGCATCGTCAACCTGCGCCATGGCCACTGTTGATGTTACGATCAACATCAGCAAAGTCAAAAACATGTTTTTTTTCATACTTTTAAAAGTTAAGATCTATTAGATAATTAATTACAAAGATTGACATTTTTCGCCATCAAAGAACACAAGTGGTTGATAAATACGGCAAGATGTAAAAAATGGTAATGTTCCTGCCGCAGTAATTTTGGGTGAGTGAAAGAGAGATAATGGGAAAATGATCGCTATTTTTGCAGCCATCGGCACCATCGCCATACTCTGCTCCGCCAAATGACGGTAATGAAGGACAGCGCAGGCACTTGATACTTTGACGAAAGAATAAATATTTAAATTAATAACCAATCCATTTCTAATCATCATTAACACAATTATAATAATGAAGAAAGTTGCTATTCCATTAAAGAACAAGATTCTGTGCAGCCATTTTGGGCACAGCGATGTTTTCACAGTTTTTACTACTGAAGGTCAAAAAATTGTAAAAGAAGAAGAACTGGTACCTCCGCCGCATGAGCCGGGCATCATTCCACAATGGCTGCACCAGCAGGGAGTAACCGATGTAATTGCCGGCGGCATTGGCCAGCGTGCCATCCAAATACTGAACGACAACAAGATAAATGTGTACGTGGGCGTTGCCCAAAAAGATTCGCGTGAGCTGGTGAATGAACTGCTAAACGACACCCTTGTAGCCGGCGTTAACCTTTGCGATCATTAAGAGATTTCGGTTCACCCGAAAATAGTAATGCAACAGCAGCAAGACTTTACATCCTGCTGTTGTTTTTTTGGCTAAAGACAGAGATTAATTAGTGCTTCTCCATAAAGTCGATCTTTTTAAAAACAAAACCCAAAAAGCAAATTCTAAATGACAAATAAATTTCAAAAAACAAATTCCAAACTTAGCTGATCATTTCTCTAGTATAGTCGCTGGTTGAGCTGGTTATGGTGGCTGAGCGTAGTCGAAGCCAGCTTGTCGAAATCAGTCGAAACCTGGTCATTGAGTTTTTAAAAATTAGAATTTATTTGTGATTGTTTACTCCGACTACTGGCGGATTTTTTATTGTCATTTGGAATTTATTTGAAAAGTACCGTAGTTAAGGTAATAGACAGAGGCTATTTAACCCTATCAAAATTTTCCGTTCCGCACATGCAACGTGTTTTTCCAATAATATTTTTTTTAACACTGGCTTTAGGCTGGCCATCTCTGCATGCACAAACTGTAACAGAAGGGCGTCCTAAAATAGGCTTGGTGCTGAGCGGCGGCGGGGCCAAAGGATTTGCACATATCGGCGCCATCAAGGTGCTGGTAGAAGCTGGCGTACCCATCGATTATATCGGTGGAACCAGCATGGGCGGCATCATGGGTGGCCTTTTCGCATTGGGATACCACCCCGACTCGCTCGAAAAATTAGTGAAAATGCAAAATTGGGAAGCAGTGCTTAGCGATAAAATCCTGCGCCGCAATCTCTCGATGACTGAAAAGGAGGAAGATGACCAGTACTTTTTTTCGTTACCCTTTCGCAACAAAAAAATAATCCTTCCGAGTGGGCTTGTTGCCGGGCAATCCATCTACAACCTTCTTTCGTACTATGCCAGTCCGGGTCGTGACATCCAGAACTTCGACAGCCTGTACATCCCGTTTTTGTGCATTGCTGCCGATATCGAAACAGGTGAGAGTGTAACACTCGACCGTGGCTATCTTCCCGACGCCTTACGCGCCACTATGGCAATTCCGTCCATATTTCCGCCGGTACTTTTGGATGGGCATCTGCTTGTTGACGGTGGCCTTTTTAACAATTTTCCGGTAGAGGAAGTTTTAGAAAAAGGTGCCGATATTATAATAGGTATAGATGTTACCATGGAAACACAAAGCAAAGACGAGCTTACTTCGATCATCGAAATTCTGGGGCAGTCCTCACGCTTTTTGCGCATGCCGTTACAACGCAAAAACATCGAAAAAACAGACATCTACATCCAGCCTCATCTTGAAGAATATAGTACGTCGAGTTTTACCAATGCCGACAGCATCATCCTTCGTGGCGAGCGAGCTACACGCGCAGCATTGCCGGAAATCCTCTCGCTGCTCGACTCGCTCAGGCAATTTTACGATATGACTCCACACTATGTCCTCGATGCAGCTCCTGTCGACAGTGTCCTCATCAACGAGGTGGTAATAAAAGGTACCCACCACATGTCGTCGGCTACCGTAAACAAAATAATGAAGGTAGAGGGAGATAAGAAATATTTAACCAGAGATGTCATCCACAGCCTCGACAGATTGTATGGAACACAAAATTTTAATCTGATCCACTACCGCTTTGAGCCGACAGAAGATCACGGGCAAAGACTGATGGTTGAGCTGCAGGAAAAAGAGGGTGGTGAGTTTCAGCTCGGACTGCATTATGATACCGACTTTAAAGCTGCTTTTCTGATGAACATGACCTTTCGCAACGTTCTAACCAGCGGCGGCAAACTTATGTTTGACCTGGCGTTGGGCGACAACAATCGCTTTTCGGCCAACTATCTTTACAACCGGGGCAGCAAGCCCGGATTGGGAGTACGCCTCAGCGCAGAAAATTTTAAAACCTATTTGTACGTCGACAAAAGGCGCAGTGGCACCTTCAATTTCTCCAATGCACTTTTCGATATTTACTCTCAGGCTACCGTGGCCGATTACACACTTGTTGGCGCCGGCGTACAATTGGAGTTTTCGGGCATCAAACCCAATGTTTTTTTAATCGATCTGGAGTCGTCCTATGAATTCAACACCAACCTGTTTGCTTTTTTGCAGATAGACAATCTCAACCGTGGCACCTATCCTACCAAAGGATTCAGACTTACTGCCGACGTCAAGCTGATTCCCGAGTCGAAAGACAGCCTCGACAACCGTGTGCCGCCGACCACTTTTCTTGCGGCGCGCTACAACCAGGCCTACACCCTGCTCCCACGGCTGTCGTTACGCACAAGCGCCTATGCCGGAAGCCAGCTCACGGGCGGCAGAAGCAAATTGTCGCAGTATGACATGTACCTCGGCGGTTTGCGCGAGCGTCAATTCAACGGGATATTTCCTTTTGTAGGACTGGAATTTATGCAAGTGGCCACCGAAAACACACTCGTGGCGCGCATTGATTTGCAATATGAATTTTATCGCAACTTTTTTCTCATTCCCAAATGGAACATTGGTTTTTATGCTACCAACATGAAGGATGTTTTTGCGGAGCACAGAGCCATCAATGGGTACGGACTTACGCTGGGTGTAAAGACTCCCATCGGCCCCATAGAATTTACCGTGATGAGTTCCGATCATCACCATCGTCTGCTGGGCTTTTTTAACCTGGGTTATAATTTTTAAAAATAAAATCGGTTTTTGTGTTAATGTCAATTAATAAGGAAATCAAAACTGAAGTATGAAATACAAACGGATACTTTTGAAACTGAGCGGCGAAGCGCTGATGGGCGACCGGCAATACGGCATCGACGCGGCACGGCTGGCGACTTACGCCGAAGATATCAAAGCGGCTGTGAGCACCGGAGTACAAATTGCCATCGTCATAGGCGGGGGCAACATCCATCGGGGCGTGCAGGGCGCCAGCGAAGGAATGGACAGAGTGCAGGGCGACTACATGGGTATGCTGGCCACGGTGATCAACAGCCTGGCGCTGCAAGGAGCATTGCAAAATGTTGGTATCAAATGCCGGATTACGGGCGGGCTGGCCATCGAGCCCATCGTGGAAGAAACCAGCGGCCAGCGCGTAGCCGAATATCTCGATGCCGGCTACGTAGTATTGATAAGCGGCGGCACCG
Source organism: Bacteroidales bacterium (assembly GCA_035647615.1). Taxonomy (NCBI): domain Bacteria; kingdom Pseudomonadati; phylum Bacteroidota; class Bacteroidia; order Bacteroidales; species Bacteroidales bacterium. The sequence goes on from DASRND010000017.1 coordinate 20,009, forward strand.
GAAATCCTTTTTTCACCACTGACTCGGCTTCAGCGTTACGCGCCATCGAGATGAAAGCAGATGTGATTTTGAAAGGAACCCGTGTAGACGGCATTTATACTGCTGATCCTGAAAAACACCCCGACGCAGTAAAATACCAGACGCTGACATTTGACGAGGCTTACGAAAAACAACTGAAAATTATGGACCTCACCGCATTCACGCTTTGCCGCGAAAACAATATGCCCATTTTGGTTTTTGATATGAATACTCCCGGCAACCTGCTCAGGGTACTCAACGATCCGGGCATCGGAACCATCGTAAATAACGGATAGATTATGAGGTTCCACGCTGCTGCCTTCCTTTTGCTTTTTCTTCCGTTGCTTTTGCCGGCACAACCCGCCGACAGTCTTTTCATTGCAAGCGCTCGCGAGTTGTCAGAGGTGATGTATTCCGACACCGCTGACAGCGTGAAGCTGCAACACAACCAGGAACTTGAGCAGTTGGTAGTCGATTTTTTATCCACTCCCTTTTTCCCTTCTTTTTCCTTCGACAGTCTTGCTTTTATAAAACATCTTGCGCCCGACGACGGCAGCTTTGCTCTGATCACCTGGGTGGTGCCGCTAAGCAATCATCTCTGGCAATACGGCGGAATGATACGGAAAAAGGTTGCTAAGGAAAAGGATACCCTTTTTCGGCTACAGCCTATACTCTGGCAGCCTTCTGCCGACAGCAGTTACAGCTACACGCAGTGGCCGGGGGCGGTTTACCGCAATATTATCAGCCGCAGCCCCAAAGGAAATCCTTTTTACACCCTGACGGGCTGGCACGGCGAAGCCGAAGGGCTGGGCGGCCGGGTGATAGAAGCGCTGTGGTTCGACAGCGCCGGAGCGCCCAGGTTTGGCCTTCCGGTATTTGTGATGAAGGACGGATCGCAGCAACAACGCGCTTTTTTCAGCTTTACTAATCAGGTGCCTTTCCATCTGGCTTATGAGCTTCAACTGCTGCCGGGCGAAAAACGAAAGCGCGACCAAATGATCGTCTTCAACCGCTTGGGGGGCAACAGTTCGCAGCTTGGTCAAATGTTTCGCGGTGCTGTTCCGCGTTATGATATTTTTGATGCATTTGTGTATTTGGCGGGCAAGTGGGTGTTCCATCAGGATATCGACGCCCGCTCTGACACACGCCATCTGCCCAAATTTGACCCACCTGAACAAGGACTTGGAAATCCGAAGAAATAATTAGTTGTGAGAAAAAAGTTCCAAATGACAAAAGCCATCCGCCAGTAGTCGGAGTAAACAATCACCAAATAAATTCCATTTTTCAATTATCAAAACTTCCTCCTTTGGAAAGGTTTGTTTTTTGATTTTTTGAATTTAAAACAAAAATCGCTTTTCCCATTCACCAACCCCTTTTATTAATACCAAAAACAAATTATGTCGCAACAAACCTACAAGGCAACCGATCCGGCATACGAAGAATATGCCACCGCGCACACCACCGCGGAGAGCACACTCCTGCAAAGGCTTTACCGCGAATCAGCGCTGAAAACCAATTACCCAAACATGCTCTCAGGACACTTGCAGGGTCAGTTTCTGAGAATGATCAGCCAGATGCTGCGCCCAAAAAGAATTCTCGAAATTGGAACTTTTACGGGCTACGCAACCATCAACCTGGCAATGGGGCTGGCCGATGAGGGAAAAATTCACACCATCGACAGCAACGAAGAATCTGTGGAAGTAGGTCGCCCCTATTTTGAAGCTGCCGGCCTGCACAACAAAATCGTGACACATATCGGCAACGCAACCGAAGTTTTAAAAATACTTGACAAATCTTTTGATCTGATATTTATCGATGCCGACAAAGAAAACTACCTCATCTACTATCAGATGCTCATCGACGAGCTGCCATCGGGTGCAATAATCTTAGCCGATAATGTGCTTTGGTATGGCAAAGTGCTGGATCCCGTCCACGCCGACAAAGAAACCGAGGGCATCCTCCGTTTCAATAAATATGTGCAGCAGGACGAACGGGTGGAAAACATAATCATCCCGATGCGCGACGGACTGATGATGGTGAGGAAAAAGTAAAGACGCTTGGCTCAGAATTGAGTAGATGGTAAAAGAGTAGTTAGTAAGTAGAATCAGCTCTTCGCGCCATGCACTTTGCGCCTTGCTCTATGCACTTTGCGCCTTGCGAACATTACCGCGATTAGTTTTACTTTTGCAAAAAAACATTATGTCACGAATTGCCATTTTTCCGGGGTCGTTTGATCCAATCACGCGCGGGCACGAAAATATTATAATACGCTCCCTGCCACTGTTCGACAAGATTATCATTGCCATTGGCAGCAACCAGGACAAGAAAAATTACTTCTCGGTGGAAGAGCGGACAGGCTTTATCCGGAAAGTTTTTGCCGACTACCCGCAGGTATCCATCGACACCTACAAGGGGCTAACGGTAAATTACTGCCGCGAGGTGGGAGCACAATACATCCTGCGCGGGCTGCGCACTTCAGCCGACTTCGAGTTTGAACGCTCCATAGCACAAGTCAACAAAAAAATGTATCCGGCCATCGAAACCGTTTTCTTGCTCACCCTGCCCGAATATACGGCCATCAACAGCTCGGTGGTGCGCGACATCCTGATCCATGGCGGCGATCCGTCTCTTTTTATTCCGGATGGATTATCAATCTCCAGATAATCGCTGGTTGGCTGCAAGGAAAAAATCAACATTAATTTTTTTATAAAAAAAACAGGCACAGCCTGTAAAAATAAACAGGACGAAACTAAGTTCGTTCAAACCTTTGATAATTCTTACCAACAAACTCCAATTGCCTAAGCATATCGTAGCTTTGAAGTTTCTGATTTGAAAAATTATTGGTATTTTGATTTCTGTCATTCTAGAATATGCTTTATGGAGCTTTGTATGGTTGCCGGTATTTTACGAATTCCATTACTTTTGCCGTTAGTTTTTATGCCACTATGGCAATAATTTATGATCCTGAACCATAATATTCGAAAGGCATAGTTGTTGAATTAGATTCCTATTCTAAAAAAAATTGTTTTTATGTTTAAAACTGTTCTGAAAAAACTTGTTGGCAGTAAGGCCGATCGCGATCTTAAAACCCTCAATCCTGTTCTTGCCCAAACGCTGAAGGCTTACGAAACCATCAAGGAATTATCTACCGACGAACTGCGCGCCAAGACCGATGAGTTTAAAGCACGCATCACTGAATATATCCAGCCGGAAACTGACCAAATCGTTGAACTGAAGTTGCAGATCGAAAACGACCCCGACATGGACGTGGACCACAAAGAAAAGATTTACGAAGAGATCGATAAACTGGAAACCGCCAGCTACGAGAAGACGCAGGAAGTCCTCAATCAGATTTTGCCCGAAGCCTTTTCGGTGATGAAAGAAACTGCACGCCGTTTCAAAGAAAATGAAACTGTAGAAGTAACGGCAACGCAGATGGACCGTGACCTGGCAGCCCGATACGATCATGTAAACATCGTCGACAACAAAGCCTATTTCGACAACAAGTGGATGGCCGGTGGTAATATGATAAAGTGGGACATGGTGCACTACGACGTGCAACTTATCGGCGGCGTTGTGCTACACGATGGAAAAATTGCCGAGATGGCTACCGGCGAAGGTAAAACATTGGTGGCAACATTGCCCGTTTACCTCAACGCGCTGCCTGGCAAAGGCGTTCACATTGTAACCGTAAACGACTATCTGGCCAAGCGCGACAGCGAATGGATGGGTATGCTCTTTATGTTTCACGGCCTCACGGTAGACTGTATCGACCGCCACGAACCAAACAGCGAGGCTCGCCGGCATGCCTACAACTGCGACATCACCTATGGCACCAACAATGAGTTTGGCTTCGACTACCTCCGCGACAATATGACCAGTAATCCCGAAGAGATGGTGCAGCGCCCCCACAATTACACCATCGTGGACGAGGTAGACTCGGTATTAATCGACGACGCGCGCACGCCGCTTATCATCTCCGGCCCAACACCCAGAGGCGAAAACCAGTTGTTCGAAGAATTGCGTCCCAACGTGGAGAAATTACACAACGCTCAACGCTCGCTGGTTACCAAAATATTGGCGGAAGCCAAACAACTCCTCGATGGCGACGACGTAAGTGAAGATAATAAGAAAAAAGGAGGAGAGCTGCTTCTTAGAGCCCATCATGGACTTCCCAAAAATAAGGCGCTCATCAAGTTCCTGAGCGAATCCGGCATGAAATCGCTGATGATCAAGACCGAGAACTTTTACATGCAGGAGCAAAGTAAGCACATGCACATCATCAACGATCCGCTTTATTTTATAATAGAAGAACAAAACAACAGCATCGAGCTTACCGAAAAGGGCATCGATTTGCTGAGCAGCTCCTACAACGATAACAATTTCTTTGTTCTGCCCGACCTGGGATCGGAGCTTGCTGAGATGGACAAGGAAAACCTTCCTGAAGAAGAAAAATCAAAACGCAAAAGCGAGCTCACCAACGAGTTTTCGATCAAGTCGGAACGCGTGCACTCAGTAAACCAACTGCTGCGCGCCTATTCACTTTTCGAGAAAGATGTGGAGTACATCATCGTAGATAATAAGGTGAAGATTGTGGATGAGCAAACGGGCCGTATCATGGAGGGGCGCCGCTACTCCGACGGATTGCATCAGGCGCTCGAAGCCAAGGAAGATGTAAAAATAGAAGCGGCTACGCAAACCTACGCTACCATTACCCTGCAGAACTACTTCCGCATGTACAGGAAACTTGCCGGGATGACCGGTACCGCCGAAACGGAAGCCGGCGAGCTATGGGATATCTATAAACTCGACGTGGTGGTGATTCCTACCAACCGTCCCATCACCCGCGACGACCGCGAAGACGAGGTGTACAAAACCAAAGGTGAAAAATACAATGCGGTGATCGAAGAGATAGCGCGGCTGGTAGAACAAGGAAGGCCTTCGCTGGTAGGAACTACCTCGGTAGAAACATCTGAACTGCTGAGCCGCATGTTGCAACGCCGCAAGATTCCGCACAATATCCTCAACGCTAAGCTGCACCAAAAAGAGGCCGACATTGTGGCCGAAGCCGGACAAGCCGGTAAAGTGACCATTGCTACCAACATGGCAGGTCGTGGTACCGACATCAAACTGGGCAAAAGTGTAAAAGACTCCGGCGGACTGGCCATCATCGGCACCGAACGCCATGAGTCGCGCCGCGTCGACCGCCAGTTGCGTGGTCGTGCCGGACGTCAGGGCGACCCTGGCAGTTCCCAGTTTTTCGTGTCGCTCGAAGACGACCTGATGCGTATGTTTGGAAGCGAACGGATCTCAAAAATTATGGACCGTCTGGGCATCGACAAAGGTGAGATGATCCAGCACTCGATGATCAGCAAAAGCATAGAGCGGGCACAGAAAAAAGTAGAAGAAAACAACTTCGGCATCCGTAAACGATTGCTCGAATACGACGACGTAATGAACGTACAGCGCGAGGTGATCTACAAACAACGACGCCATGCCCTTTACGGGGAAAGACTGGCTGTAGACATTTCCAACATGATGTACGACCTGAGCGACCAGATCGTGGCCGACTACACCGAAATCGGCGACTTCGAGGGATTCCGCCTGGAAGTGCTCAAAGATATGGCGCTCAACGTGCCCATCAGCGAGAAAGATTTCCTGGAATCATCAAAAGAGAACCTTACCAACCAGCTCTTCGACCATGTGTTCGCTGCTTACCGCAACAAGATGAAGCTCATCGCCGAGAAGGCTAATCCGGTTATCAGACAGGTATATGAAAACGAATCGCGTTACGAAAACATTGCCATTCCCATCACCGACGGTATCCGCCAGCGTCAGGCTGTGGCCAATCTAAAGAAAGCCTATGAGAATGGCGGCCGCGAGATAACACTAGCTATCGAGAAAAGTATTGTGCTGTCGTTTATCGACGACGCCTGGAAAGAACACCTTCGCGAGATGGACGACCTGAAGCAAAGCGTGCAAAACGTTACTTACGAGCAAAAAGACCCGCTGCTGATCTACAAGCTGGAATCCTTCGAGCTGTTTAAAGGAATGGTACAACGAACCAACCGTGCAATCATTTCCTTTTTGATAAAAGCCCACCTGCCCATACAGGAACCGTCCAACGTGCGCGAGGCTCAAATGCCACGCCGTGCCGACCGCCGGCGCCTACAGGAAGGTCGCGACGACCTGCTCTCGCAATCGCACAGCAACACACAGCAAAAGCAAAAACCACAGCCTGTAAAAGTGGAGAAAAAGGTAGGCCGCAACGAACCCTGCCCCTGTGGCAGCGGCAAGAAATTCAAAAATTGCCATGGAAGAGGCGGCTCCGTTTAAGAGGATTCTTTTCTTTTTAAAGCTTTTTATTATCACAAATCAAAATCGTGACCAGGAGATTATTTCCTGAAAGAGGATGTTACGGGCAGCACAATACTTCCTGAACAGCTTATTGGTTAGCTTGTGCATAAAGCTGATAGGGCTGGCGAAAAAAGTTTTAAATATCTTTGCCACCCAAAAAATACTCGGTGTAGTATTTTATTTCTGTGTAAATCCTGGATTTTGATGATTGACACCATTAAAGTAAAAAAGAACCTCTATCTGCGCCGTATCAGCCACCACGATGCGTACGAGGTTTTCGATCTCATCGACAATAACCGCCTGCATCTGAGCGAATGGCTTCCCTTTATCGATATGACCACAAGCGTGGAAAGCACCCATGCTTTTATCGATCAGGTGCAAAAAGAATATTCGCGTGAGGTAGTTTTTACGATCTGTTTTGGCGACGAAATTTGCGGACTCATCGGCCTCAATGATATCGACATGCAAAACCGAAAAGTCGAAATCGGTTATTGGATAACACGCCATGTTCAGGGCAAAGGCATCGTAACAGAATCGACCAACGCTTTGATTGAACGGGTTTTTTACCAAATGAACTTTAACCGTGTCCAGATAAAATGTGCAGTCGGCAATATCCGCAGCAGCAATATCCCAAAACGACTTGGCTTTAAACTGGAAGGAATAGAGCGACAAGGCGAGCGACACAAAGATGGCTACTTCGACCTGGAAGTTTATGCTATGCTCAGGGCTGAATGGGTGAAGCGCTAAGCGCGGGGTGCATAGAGCATGGCGCGAAGAAGATCGCAAGGATTCTTTTTTAAAACTTACATGGTAATTCTTGCCTCATAAAATGATAAATTTTAGGTGCCCTTATCCGTTATTCATCGAGTGAATAAAAAACATATTTTTGTGATAAATTAAAACTAATCATCATGAGAGAAGTAATTCTTTACCCCGGATTGGACAAATTCTGGGTTGCAGAATGCCCAAGCCTTCCTGGTTGCATCAGCCAGGGCGAGACCAAAAAAATTGCCATTACTAATATTAAAGAGGCCATAAAGATTTACATCGAAGCACTTGAAGAAGACAACCTACCTGTACCTGAAGAAAACTTCAACACTATAGTGCTGGCGGTATGACAAGCCTGCCAAATATTTCCGGGCAGGAGTGTATAAAAGCACTCCAAAAGGCTGGTTTTTATTTCAAGCGTCAAACCGGCAGCCATCTTGTCCTTCGTCGTGATAATCCTTTTGCGCAACTCATTGTTCCCAATCATAAACAATTGGATCGTGGGACTCTCAGGGCAATTATTCGTCAGGCTGATTTGAGTGTAAAAGACTTTGTTGATTTGTTGTAAAACAAGGAATTTATAGATCCGAACAAGGATTAAATCATTTTGTCCTCAAAAAAAATAAGTCCCAAATAAATTTCTTTCAACTTTTCAACCCTCCAACTTAGCACATCGTTTCGGTTATTTTCTAAAGTTTCATTACCTTTGAGGAATCAATAAAATCACTACGAAATGAACCATCCAGCTCGCTACTACGAAGAGATTTTCCGATACCAGTTACGCTGCCACCTGTGTCCGCACCATTGTACTATCGGCGATGGTAAGACTGGTATCTGCCGCGTACGTAAAAACGTGCAGGGCGAGTTGTTTCTGCAAACTTACGGCGAGGTATCGTCGATGGGTTTTGATCCTATCGAAAAAAAGCCGCTGTATCATTTTTATCCCGGCAGCATCATTTTTTCGGTTGGCAACTATGGGTGTAATTTGCGTTGTAAATTTTGCCAAAACTCTGAAATTTCGCAGGATGTGCCCCGGCAATTTACTCCCGGACGGCAGTATCCGCCGGAAGAGATTGTGGCGCTGGCTGGCGAAAAAAAATCCAATGTGGGCATTGCTTTTACCTACAACGAGCCTACGGTTTGGTTTGAATATATGATGGACATCGCCAACCTTTCACGGAAAGAAAAGATGAAAAATGTGGTTATCACCAATGGTTTTATTTCACCGGAGCCACTGGCCGAACTCATCGAAGTAACGGATGCTTTCAACGTGGATCTGAAAGCTTTTACCGAAGACTTTTATCTCACCCAAACCATGTCGAAGCTGGAGCCTGTTAAGGAGACATTGATACAGATAAAGCGCAGCGGACGTCATCTGGAAATCACCAATCTTGTCATCCCCAGCCGCAACGACGACAAAACCACTTTTGAAGAGATGATACTGTGGATACGCGAAAATCTGGGCAGCGACACGGTGCTGCATCTCTCACGTTATTTTCCTACCTATAAAATGTCGGAGCCTCCCACACCCATCGAAACACTGCAGGAACTGCACGCTCTGGCCAGCGCACATCTGGAATATGTGTATGTAGGCAATGCTTCCGCCGGCGATAGCGCCAACACCTACTGCCCCAAGTGTCATCAGAAAGTGATAGACCGGAGCCGCTACGACGCCTGGTTTACCGGACTATCCAAAACAGGGCAATGCAACCATTGCGGGCATCAGATTATGACACATATTTAAATTGTGTGGTTTTGGAATTTTGGAAAGGAAAGAGATTTTCATGATTTGTATTGGCTTTGTTAAAAATTAAATTACGACAACTTTAACGATAAAGCAAAAACTTTTGGAAGGGATCAATAACATTGATGAAAGTGATTTTTTACTTACACTCAAAGAGTTGATCGACAGGAAATATTCGGAAACGCAGACTCCCATACTCTCAGAAAATCAAAAAATGCGGATAGAGGAATCCTCGAACCAAATCAACAATGGTGATTTTTTTACGGATGATCAGGCAAATGAACGCATCGAAAAATGGCTGAAAGGGTAATCTTATTTTTCACCATCCCCATTTTGTGGCACAAAAGTAAGCTTGCTTAGCTGCGACGTATCAAATATTTCGTTTGCCACTTCCAGCAGGCGAACGTCGGTGAGTGTTTTTACTCTTTCCATTACCTGATTATAACTATCTACATGTTCGAAAAAAAGATGACTCTTTCCCATCGTGAGCATTTCGCCGGCATTCGATTCGAGCGCTATGGCAAGCTGACCAGCAATTTGCTGCTTTGCGCGATGCAACTGCAAGGTGCCCAGCCGGGTGGTGCGCATCAGGTTTAGTTCCTTTAGCACCAGCTTCATGGTTTTTTCGAGGTACTCCACGTCGGTGCCCATGTAGATGCTGAAATATCCGCCATCGCTATAGGGATGATAATGCGCTTCGATGTTGTAGCAGTAGCCGTACTTCTCGCGCACATTCAGGTTGAGCCGCGAATTCATGCCCGGGCCGCCCAGAATGTTGATCAATAATGCCAGCGCTGTTTTTCTCTCATCAAAAACACTATATGCAGGCGCTCCAATGATGCAATGCGCCTGGAAGTTGGAGAGCGCTTCGGTGCGGCTGGCTGGCTGATATGCATCGAAGGGTGAGCGTGGCGCCCGGTTTTCATTTCCCGAAAGGGAGCCAAAATATTTATTTATCAAAAGTATCAGACGATCCAACGAAATATTTCCCACCGAAGAAATCACCATATGCTGTGGCTGATAATTGCGATGGAGAAACTCCATAATGTCGGGGCGCTGCAACTGCTTAACCGATTCGGGAGTACCCAATATGTTGCGGCCAATGGGGTGATTGCCAAAGAACAGCGTTTCAAATTCATCAAAAATCAGCTCAGAAGGATTGTCTTTGTAAGAGTTGATCTCATCAATCACCACATCTTTTTCTTTTTCCAGCTCCTTGTCGGGATAAGTGGATTGGGTGATGATGTCGGCAAAAAGCTCCATAGCACGCGGGTAGTGAGCGTGCAGAAACGAAGCATACACGCAGGTTTCTTCCTTGCTGGTGTATGCGTTGAGCTCGCCGCCCACGTTCTCGAGGCGGCTCAGGATATGAAAAGCTTTGCGTTTTTGCGTGCCTTTAAAAATCATGTGCTCTATCAGATGTGCAAGCCCGTTTTGATGGGGCAATTCATCGCGGGTGCCTGCGTCGATAATCACACCCAAGTGCGCCACGTTGGCGGGCACTTGCTTGTGGATAACGCGTAAGCCATTAGGTAACTGCGAATATTGATAATCCATAATATCGGATTTAACTCAGAAAAGTAATGATGGTCACAAAAATAGTCCACAAACTTATTCCATTTATAAACAACAATTCTGTGGCGCCATTGATACCATTTTTTAAAATAGAAAAAACAACACCTACCACAATGATCCCGATGATCACCATCCCCGTAATTCCGAGAAATTTTAATTCAGGAAGAATAGATACCTGAAAAGTAATAATGAGCAGCGGCAGCGAAAAAAACACCACCACAGCCAGCAAGTTGTGAATTAATCTTTGCAGCGTTGGCGTCAGACTTTTCAGACTGTAGGGTTTTAAGTTGTGAGGCACAAATGCCAGCAGCACCAGCGAAGCAAAACCAAGATCGATGTATTGCATTAACTTCTCAAATTCGCCCAGGTCATAAAACCGTGTAAGCAGCCAGAAAAAAGTATAGGTGAGGATGCCGGTGGTAAAAAGCATCACTTTGTAACCTTTAACTAATCTCTCGCCATAGAGGGTTTTGTTGCTCAGAAAACTAAGCGTTTGGTTTTTAAGATCAAAGTTTACATGATGCAAAGCCTTGCCGATGGAGTAAGGCAACAGTCCGGCATTGGCAAAGCCGATAAGCAATATTCCCAGTTTAATCCAAATCATTCCGCAACAAAAAGGTAATTTTTAACCCAGCCGGCAAAAGCATAGGTGGTAAGCACATCTACGATTTTATTGTTTTTTAATCATCAGTTTTGTTTTTGAAAAAGGTGCCGACCTCCGGGTTTTTTTCACCGAATCTTTCCATCATCCCTTTTACAATTTCACTATGTTCTGTGCCTTTTTCTTCTTGTGATTTCACATATTTGTAGGCAGCAAATAGAGCCGACGGGCCAATTTCGGAAGCAAAATGTCCTACTCCCTGGTTCCAGGCAAACATGGCAAATAGTTCATCAAACTCGGCGGTGGTTACCCCAATGGAATAGGCTTTTAAAAATTCGCGGGTTGCCTGCCGCATTCGTCCGCCGCCAACAGCATTAGCCAGCGAAAGCAAAAGACGGGTTTTCATGTCGATAGCCGGATTTTCCTGGCCCCAGATATAGCTCCAAAAATTCACCACAAGGTCGGCAAACTTAGGATCGATGGTATTAAAATTTACCATGGCAGTGGGCTTTAATGGCATATCCATGCCGCCCGGAAAATCGGGTTGGAGTTTTGAAGTACGATAAAAATACGCACGGTATTCGGCATCCGAAACTTTATCAACATCGTGTTCGTAGCCCATTTCGGCCAAAGCCGAATACAACGGAATGGGCTCAAAACTTTGCACCACACACAAACCTTCACCAACATCCATGTTCTGCGCCTTTTTTAATATCGCTGGTAAAAAATTGCCTTTCAATTGACGCACATCTTTTACTTCAAATTGCTCTTTTAACTTTGTCCAATCTTTCATTTTTCTTATTATTTATTTTATTCTAATCCTTTATGTCTGCAAAATTAGCAGAAATCCCGCGATTTGTGTTATTGTTTTTTGGGATTTACTGGTAAAATGACGCAGTTGATTAAAAAAACAGACAATGACCAATCGTTGCCTTTAAGACTTTTTATAGATTGTATTGCCAGCGAGCTGGACATAAATTTGCAACTTTGTGAAAATATTTTGATAATGAAAATACAAATCTCATCTCAATTCGACGCCGGCAACATAGAAGTTGTGGATGCCAGCGATGTTCAAAACATCACCCTCAACATTCGCAAGGATACCCAGGCCGACACTTTCCAGTGGTTTTATTACCGTGTAACCGGCGGCAGCGGAAAACCGCTTTGTATGAAAATTCTCAACGCCGGAGCGGCTAGTTATCCCGAAGGCTGGGAAGATTACATGGTGCGTGCTTCTTACGACACCGAAGATTGGTTCATGGTACCCACGCGCTTCGATGGCAAGCAGCTGATCATCGATCATACACCTGCATTCAATTCGGTGTTTTATGCCTATTTTGCTCCCTACAGCTACGAACGGCATCTGGAGTTTGTGCACAATGTTCAATATTCGCCGCTGGTCAACCTTTCTTCTTTGGGAAGCACCGTTGAAGGTCGCAGCATCGACCTGCTCACCATCGGCGACGAGCACGACGACGCCAAAAAAATATGGATCATCGCCCGCCAGCATCCCGGCGAAAGTCAGGTGTCGTATTTTATGGAGGCGCTCATCAGCCGCCTGATAGAAATAGACGATCCCGTATCGCGTACATTGCTCAACAAAGCGGTTTTTTATGTGGTGCCATTTGTGAATCCTGATGGCGCCGTGGCCGGTAACCTGCGCGCCAATGCTGCCGGCCTCAACCTCAACCGCGAGTGGGCAAAACCTGATCCGCAGAAAGCCCCCGAAGTATATCATATTTTGCAGGCAATGCAGGCAACCGGTGTCGATCTCAACCTCGACATTCATGCCGACGAAGCCTTGCCGTACAATTTCATCTCCTCCATCGAAGGAATTCCTTCTTTCGACGAACGGTTGAAAAATTTGCTCGAAAAATTTAAAAATAGCTGGGTGGAGATAAGCCCCGATTTCCAGACCAAACATGGCTACCCGGTTAACGAGCCTGGCACCGCCAATCTCAACATCTGCTCCAAAGCCATCGGCGAGCGGTTTAAGTGCTTGTCGATGACCATCGAGATGCCATTCAAAGATCACGAGACGTTGCCCGACCCCGTATATGGCTGGTCGCCGGCACGCAGCGAAAAACTTGGCCACAGCCTGGTGGAGGTAATTGGTCGCATCATTGATGACCTATAGTTTTGTTTTAGAAGTTAGTGGCTTCGACAAGCTGGCTTCGACACGGTGGCTGAGCTTGTCGAAGCCAGCTCAGCCACCGCAGCCACTGTAGAAATATTGGATTTTGAATTCAAGCCAGAAATCCGTTATCAACAAATGTTTCGCGCTTTTAATCCCGAAGGGATTCCACGTTTATAGAAAACATTGTTGCAAGAATGATGCGACCCCGACGGGGTCGAACGCATTCCAGACGTTCATTGTGCTATAGACATTTGAACCCTTTGGGTTCATCTCCTGTAAAAATTATTTAGGGTGACGGATTGTCGAAGCCAGGAGAGGTTAGTGGCTTCGACAAGCTGGCTTCGACACGGTGGCTGAGCTTGTCGAAGCCAGCTCAGCCACCGCAGCCACTGAAGAAATATTGGATTTTGAATTCAAGCCAGAAATCCGTTATCAACAAATGTTTCGCGCTTTTAATCCCGAAGGGATTCCACGTTTATAGAAAACATTGTTGCAAGAATGATACGACCCCGACGGGGTCGAACACATTCCAGACGTTCATTGTGCTATAGACATTTGAACCCTTCGGGTTCATCTCCTGTAAAACTTATTTAGGGTGACGCATTGTCGAAGCCAGGAGAGGTTAGTGGCTTCGAAAAGCTCAGCCAGCTCAGCCACTGAAGAAATATTGAATTTTGGATTCAAGACAGGAATCCGTTATCAAAAAAGGAGAATATTTCTTATTCCCCTTCTTCAACAAATAAATCCGAAGCGATGCCGTCGGCGAAGAGCTTGCCGCGCTGTGTCAGGGTGATGATGTTATTTTGGATGGAAACCATACACTTATTTTGAAACGGAATGGCCTGCTGTAGCACCATTTGGCGAAAGCCTGCCCCAAAACGTGATTCTATATTTTGCAAATCGATGCCCCACATCGTGCGCAGCGAGGTCATCACATATTCGTTAAGCTGCTGCGTTGGTGAAAGCACCTCCCGTTCAAAGTCAGGTTCCTGGTTGCGGATGCCCTGCAGCCAGGCTTCGAGATTGGAAACATTCCATTGGCGGGAGCATCCGTCGAAAGAGTGTGCAGACGGCCCAACTCCCAGGTAAGGCACGCCCATCCAGTAGTTGGTATTGTGACGCGCATATTGCCCGGGCTTGCTGAAGTTAGAGATTTCGTAATGCTTGTAGCCGGCGGTGTCCATCATCTCCATCAATATCACAAACTGATCGGCAGCCTGCTGCTCTTCTACCGGTGGCAATTTTTGCCGGCTGATGAGCTTGTCGAGGGCAGTACCCGGCTCCACTGTGAGCGCGTAAGCCGAAATATGCGGGATTTGATAATCCAAAACTGTTTTAATGTTTTCAATCCATTTTTTGTCGGTCAGTCCGGGGATACCATAAATCAGATCGACACTCATATTGTCGTAACCTGCTGCCAGGGAGTTGCGAATTGCCTGATGCGCGTTGGCCGCAGAATGATTTCTGTTGAGATAATGAAGATCATCGTCGTGGAAAGATTGTATGCCGATGCTCAGACGGTTGACAGGCGTTTGCCGGAGTTGCTGTAAATATTCCGGCAACAGGTCGTCGGGGTTTGCTTCGATGGTAATCTCTGCAAAGGCATCGGCTTGAAATTGCTTTGTTGCAGTTTCAATAATTCCCACAATGATTGGTGCAGGATATACCGTCGGAGTGCCGCCACCGATGTAGATAGTTTGCAAATTTTCGCCCGCCAGATAATCTTTTTGCAGCTTCATCTCTTGCTGGAGCAGCTCCGGCAAAAGCTCGCGATATTTGCGGCTCGCCAGGGAGTAAAAATTGCAATAACGACATTTTTGCCGGCAATAGGGAATATGAATGTAAAGCCCGGCCATACTTAGGTTTTGCCTATATTTTTGCGCAGCGTTATGCGGAAGGTAGTGCCTTTGTCGATGCCGGAGGTTTTAACATAGATTTTCCCACGGTGGTAATTTTTGATGATCCGCTCGGCCAGCGAGAGTCCCAACCCCCAACCACGTTTCTTGCTGGTATATCCGGGACGAAAAATACTTTTGTATTTCGACTTAGGAATACCTTTGCCGGTGTCGGTAAGATCGATGTGAACGTAACCGTTTTCCTCCATGATGTTGGCGGTGAACTTTCCACTCGCTCCCATGGCGTCGACGGCGTTTTTGGTAATGTTTTCGATCACCCATTCGAAAAGGTGCAGGTTGATAGGTACATATATTTCTGTTTCGAGACCGGGATTTATCTCGTAATTGATGCGGTGTGAGGTGCGGGTTTTGAGATAGGCGATGCTGTTGTGCACCACCTCCACAATATTATAGGTATCTATTATTGGCACCGACCCAATTTTTGAAAACCGTTCGGCTATTTTCTCAAGCCTGTCAACGTCTTTGGTAAGTTCGGTAACCAGGTCGTCGTCTTTACCATCCATTTTCATTATCTCCAGCCAGGCTATCATCGACGATAGCGGTGTGCCGAGCTGGTGGGCGGTTTCTTTGGCCAGCCCCACCCATACCTGATTTTGCTCGGAACGGCGCGCGGTGCTAAAGAGGAGGTAAGCAGCCACAAGAAACAGTGCAATTATTCCAAGTTGTATCACCGGATAAAGGGTAAGCTGGGTGAGCAGATAGGAGCCTTTGTAAAAAATGTAACTCTTGCCTTGGTCGGCCAGGGTAATCTCGAAGGGCGTATTGCCGCTCTCCATCTGATGGATGGTGCGTTGTAGCATCAGCGTGTCGTCGATTATTTCGGAGGGGAGGTTGCCCCAGGCGCGCACGTTGCGCTTGGTGCTGTCGGTGATAATTACCGGCACCGAGGCGGCATTGATAACCACTTCATCAAAAAACGATTTCACCAGGTCATCGAGCACATCGCGCAACTCGGTGTAGAGGCGCGAATCTTTGTAATACAAATAGCGCTTGCGTTCTTTATAATAACGGAATTCGATGGGCGGGTATCGCGTAAATTCTTCGCGTAAAGCGCCATCGAGAAACATAACCGTGTCTTTGTCGAAGTCGATGTTGGTAGCTTCCAGGATGCGCCCCTCCTCGTCGGTAAGTATCAGCGGGATGGTTTCGTTGCCGCGGATGATAGAAACGTAAAAGTTGAGGTTGGCATCAGGGTCTTCGGTGCGTATCACCTGCTTGTAAGCTTCGGCCAGCAGCTGCACACGTTTGCGATCTTCGACGCGGATTTTTTGAAAAAACTCTTCGATATACGTCACCAGCTTGGTTTTGCTCTGGATGGCGTCGGCCCAGATGCGGATGTTCTTTTTTTCCTCATGTGCCACTTTGTTCACCAGCAAATTGGTGTACCACAGCGAAATGCCGACAATTGCCAGCGCCGCTGCCAGCAACACCAGTTTCCATTTCGTCTTTTGGGCATAGATATTCAAAGTGTGCAGTTTTTCGTAGTATGGCCTTTAACGCGTTTTGCAAATGCTTATTATAAAAAGAGATACCAGAGCCGTGACGCAGCGGGCAGAATAGTGAAAAAAATTTGAGATGCTTTAGCCGAAACTTCCTTATTTTGCACTGATTATTGTTCCGTTCCCGGAATGGCCTGTTGTCGGGCAAGAAGAGGTTTTCAGGTTGGTGAAAGAAAAGAAATGCAATAAGAATTCTTATGATGAAACATCCACACAGTAGTTTTATAAAGATTATGCACCGCAAGGCCGGACAGGCACCGGGCACTTTGGTGGCGCAGGAGCCGGATCAGGAACATCCCACCACGGTGCGCCTTATCACTTTCCGTGAGCAGAATTTTCAGCAGACGGAGATAACGGACGTAGCGCAACTACCCCAACTAATCAGCGCCGACACCACCAATTGGATTCACGTCACCGGGTACGCCGACCTCAGCGTTTTCGAGAAACTTGGCGTGGCATTCAACATCAGCAACCTCACCATCGAAGACGTGCTCAACCCCGGCCATCTGCCTAAATTTGAAGATGCCGGCGATTACCTCTTCCTAACCCTGAAACTGCTTTCGCCCAAAAACGAACAGGGCGAGTATGGTCGCAATCAGATAAGTATGGTGCTGCTGCCTGGCACATTCATCAGCTTTGCGCAATATCCGGCTCTGGCGCTCGAAGAATACATCAGCCGCATCGAAAAGGCTATCGGCACTGTTCGCCAGCGCCACGAAGATTACCTGCTTTATCGTCTTACCGATATTATTGTGGATGAGTATTTTGGGATTTTCGAACAACTCGAAGAACAGATTTTTACCACCGAAGAAGATTTGACAAACGACCCGGCCGTATCGCTTGCCGCCGAAATTAATGCGCTCAAGAAAAACGTTTACTATCTGCGCAAGCAACTCCTCCCGGCCAATGAAGCTGTACGCAAAGTAATGAAAACCGAAAATCCGCTCATCACCAAACCCATCTTCCGCTTCTTCTCCGATGTGATGGACCATCTCGACCACCTGGTGCAACTGCTCGAAGGCTACCGCGAAACCATTACCGGCCTGCTGGAACTGCAAAGTGCCAACAACGCCAACCGCATGAACGAGGTGATGAAAACCCTTACCATGATTGCCACCATCTTTATCCCGCTCACTTTTATTGCCGGCGTTTACGGTATGAATTTCCACTACATGCCTGAACTTGCCTACCCATGGGCTTATCCCGCAGCGCTCGGACTGATGCTCCTCATTGGTGTAGCCATGTACCTCTACATGCGCAAGATGAGATGGTTTTAATTGTTTAAAAGCTTAAAGGCTGATGAAACGACCGTTGACTGCAAGTGCCTGAAACCGTGTAAACAGCGGAAATTATTATTGAAACATTAAAAAGAAAAAAGTAATTTTACGACTCATCAACTTAAAAATAAAATATTATGAAATGGATGAAGAAAAAACTTACAAGTAGCTCTGGCGCACCTGTAGTAGATAACCAAAACGCTATGACAGCCGGCCCAAGAGGACCAATGCTTCTGCAGGATATTTGGTATCTGGAAAAACTAGCTCACTTCGATAGAGAAGTAATTCCTGAAAGACGTATGCACGCCAAAGGATCAGGCGCATTTGGTACATTCACAGTAACTCATGACATTACGAAATACACAAAAGCAAAAATATTTTCGGAGGTAGGTAAAAAAACAGAAATGTTTGCACGGTTTTCAACTGTTGCAGGTGAACGTGGTGCTGCCGATGCTGAAAGAGATCTTCGCGGATTTGCCATGAAATTTTATACCGAAGAAGGAAACTGGGATTTGGTAGGAAATAATACGCCTGTATTTTTCTTAAAAGACCCTATGAAATTTCCTGACCTAAACCATGCTATAAAGCGCGACCCAAAAACAAATTTGAGAAGTCCAAAAAACAATTGGGATTTTTGGACAAGCCTTCCCGAAGCATTGCATCAGGTAACCATTACAATGAGCGACAGGGGGATTCCTCTATCCTACCGACACATGAATGGATATGGCAGCCATACTTACAGCCTGATCAACAGCAGGAATGAAAGGATCTGGGTGAAATTTCATTTTAAAACACAACAAGGCATTAAAAACCTGACAGACCAGCAAGCCGAAGCTGTAGTTGCGAAATGCAGAGAAAGTAATCAAAGAGACTTGTTTGATAGCATCGAAAAAGGCGATTTCCCAAAATGGAATATGAAAATACAGGTAATGACAGACGAGCAAGCCAAAAATCATTATCACAATCCTTTTGACTTAACAAAGGTTTGGCCGCATAAAGAGTTCCCTTTGATTGATGTGGGTGTTTTTGAATTGAATAAAAATCCTGAAAATTATTTTGTAGATGTTGAGCAAGCGGCTTTTAACCCTGCAAATATAGTTACCGGCATTGGTTTTTCGCCCGACAAAATGCTGCAAGGCCGATTGTTCTCTTACGGAGACGCACAGAGATACCGGTTAGGTGTAAACCACCATTTGATTCCTGTAAATAAATCCAGATGCCCATTCTTAAACATGTATCACCGTGACGGCCAAATGAGAACTGACGATAATTACGGTGCAACTCTGGGCTATGAGCCAAACAGTTACGGCGAATGGCAGGAGCAGCCCGAGTTTAAAGAGCCGCCTTTGGAATTAAGCGGAGCTGCCGACCATTGGAATCATCGGGAAGATGACGATGACTACTATTCGCAGGCAGGCAACCTTTTCCGTTTGATGAGCGCAGAACAAAAGCAAGTCCTGTTTGAAAATACTGCAAGAAATATGGGAGATGCTCCTATGGAAGTAAAAACCCGACATATTAAAAATTGTATGCAAGCGGACGAAGCATACGGAAGAGGAGTTGCAAAGGAATTAAAAATTGAACTCTCTGAGGTAAAATAATAACCAGCAGCAGCCTGCAAAGGCAATATCCAATAAGGTTTTCGATTCCATGCCAGAACTTGCCTACCCGTGGGCTTATCCCACAGCGCCCGGGCTGATGCTCCTCATTGGCGTGGCCATGAACCTCTACATGCGCAAGATGAGGTGGTTTTGAATCTTTAAAAGTTGAAAGGCTGATGAAATGACCGTTATCAGGAAGTTTCTTTATTTTTGGACACGAAAAAAATAGATGAAACAAAATCGCGAGTTAACAGAAACAACCTTTAACAGCCAGCATAAAAAAGAAGCAATGAAAATAAAATCCCTTTCAAAAATATTAATAATAGGATGTGTCTTTTTATCAATAACATCCTGTGACCTAGACAACCCGAAAACATCACAAACGCAACAGACTGATGCCGCTGAAGCTTTGGCCAACTGGGAGAATCAAAAGTTTTCGATGTTTATCCATTGGGGACTTTACTCCCTTCCGGCAGGTGTTTGGAAGGGTGAAAAAATCAATGGTTACAGTGAGCAAATAAAGGGACATGCGCGGATTCCGACCGAAGAATACCGAAAATTAGCTACTCAGTTTAATCCAACCAACTGGAATGCCGATTCGGTTGCTTTGCTGGCCCGGAAAGCGGGGATGAAATCTATCGTCATAACCTCCAAGCACCACGATGGCTTTTGTATGTTCGATTCTAAATACACCGCTTTTGATGTGGTTGATGCAACTCCCTACAAAAAGGATGTGCTTAAAGATTTGGCCGACGCCTGTAAACGCCATGACCTTAAGTTCGGCGTCTATTTTTCGCTGATCGACTGGGATTACGAAGGCGCCATGCCTTTTGTTTCTGTACGTAATTCAGATTCGATACCGCCGCAGCATCATCAGTACAATTTGAATCAGATTGAAGAACTGCTGACGAATTATGGTGAAATTTCTGAGATTTGGTTCGACATGGGCGCTCCCACCTATAATCAAAGCAAAGAGATAGCGGCGCTTGTAAAAGAATTGCAGCCCAATTGTATGATCAGCGGAAGGCTTTGGAATGATCAGGGCGATTTTGTGGTGATGGGCGACAATCTTAAACCTGATTTCAAAATGGGCGTTCCCTGGCAAACGCCCGCTTCTATGTTTCCGGAAACCTGGAGCTACCGTTCCTGGCAGGAAAGACCAAGTGTAGAAGCAAAAATTAATGAAAAAATTCACGACTTAATAAGTGTAGTAAGTTTGGGCGGCAACTATTTGCTAAACATCGGCCCCGCGGGAGATGGAACGATTGTCCCTTTTGAAAAGCAAGTCCTGGAAGGTATCGGCCAATGGCACAAAGAAAATGGCGAGGCGGTGTATGGAACAACGACAGCCACGATTGACGCACAAAACTGGGGTCTGATAACTGCAAGAGACGGGAAATTATATCTTCATATCATCCACTTTCCCGAAAACGAAACACTTACAATCGAAGGTTTAAACTCCAATATCAAAAGAGCCTACCTCCTTTCCGATTCAGGTATTTCTCTACAAAGTATGACTAATGATCCAGGGCTTGAGATCGACTTAACAAACATTACAAACAGAGACAAATATGCTACCGTTGTTGTTCTGGAATACGAAGGGGAATTGGGATACACGCCCAAAAATGTAATCTTTCCAAACGAGGAGGGCGCGTTTATTTTAACCCGGGATAACGCAACAGAACTCCATAGTTTCAGTGGGCACGATTATTACTCAACCAAAGCTACCGTTGTAAAAAACAGATGGTATTTAGCTGGTAATAAAAAGGAAGCTTATCAGGTAAATCTTGCTCATTCGAACGACGCCACCGAATCTTTGAAATTATCCGTTAACAATCTAGAATACGTAATTCCATCCTCTGGTGAAGAGAATAAGTTAAAAAATGGGCTTTCCAATCAGACGATTGATGGTGTGAATTTGTATTTGGATAAAATTAATGAAATCGAACTTTCGCTGGAAAATCAAGACAATCCGCACAAAGGATTAAACATTGAAGAGCTGAAAATTGAGATTAAATAGAAAAACGAATGCTCGATAGGCCATGTCGGTTTTACGGGGCTGGGAAGAAGAACCAGGTTTCGGAAATTAAATATCTTTGTTCAAAAACGAATATTTATGAGTTTAGCATTACGAAATAATACAATTGATAAATTTCCTGGTTTTCTTAAAGAAAAGAATGCCAGAGCCATTTCCACTTTTTTGTACATCAGATAAAAGTATATTGTTATGGAATCCTTAAGAATTGAAATAATCAATCCAAAAGCAAAACGGTTGCTTAAAAGCCTGGCTGATCTTGATCTAATCAGGATAAAAAAAGTGCAAGTCAAATCTGATTTTTCTGAATTACTTAAAAAATTAAGAAGTCAATCTGAAGACGCCCCTTCTTTAGAAGAAATCACTAAAGAAGTTGAATCGGTTAGAAAGTCCCGATATGAAAAGTAAAAAGATCATTCTTGACACGAATCTTTGGATTAGCTTTCTTATCGCCAAAGATTTTAGCTTTTTAGATGAGTATATCGAAACTGGAAAAGTAAAACTTGTTTTCTCTAAAGAGTTAATTCAGGAATTTTTGGTAGTCTCTCACCGGCCAAAATTTCAAAAACACTTCACCTACAAAGACATTGAACACTTGCTTCTTATTTTTGACAAATTTGGAGTTTTAGTGGAAGTAACTTCTAAATTAAAACTCTGCCGAGACAATAAAGATGATTTTTTATTAAACCTCGCAACTGACAGCAATGCCGACTACCTTGTTACCGGGGACAATGACTTACTTGAAATAAAAAATGTACAAAAAACGAGAATCCTTACCATTAGTGAATTGAGAGAGGGACTCGCATAATTATGGATTTAACACCGATTAAAACAGAAGTGGATTAGAGATCAGCATTGAAAAGATTAGAAGGGATTTTTGATGCAAACCTGGCACTCCGAAGAGTGAAAAGCTTGAAATAATTGGGTTAATTGTTGACGGTTATGAAAACAAACATTATCCAATCGAATCAGCCTCAGGCAGCCCGGCTATAATACACATCATTTGCACGCTGAACCTAAGGCGTCACTTCAACGATTACTTCCGTTTGTGCAAGTATTCCAAAAAGCGGAGTTCTTTTTTGATACAAACTGCTGGGTATTTGTTCTTTCAACAATACATTATCTGAATTGAAAACCGGAAGCTTTTTCATTATTTCAATGACCATTTCAATATCTTTTAACTCAAAAGATTCAGTCTTAGGAATCTTCCGTGAACTTCCAATGTAAGTTATTTGTCGCGGTGTGATTCTTTGAATTTCGAATTTTTTTCCTGCACCAATACCTTCAAAACATCCAAGTTCTTCAAGTTTTTCTTTTATCGATTCAACGACGACTGAAGACGGCTTCGTTATAAATTTTTCATTTACTGTGAAATTGCTCATGTGTGTAGAAATAAGTTTTTTTTAAAATGTGAATCAGTTTGTGTGTAGTCCTTTTAGTTGTTTCCAGACATGAATGTTTTAATTCTATCAATAAAACCGGCTACTTCATAATTTTTATCATCGATTTCATTATCATTTCCAAGTTGGAAATGCGCCAAATCATTTAAGCCAAATTTAGTTTTATTGATACCAAAATATTTTTCAGGTCTAATTTTATGGGTACAAATCCCATGTTTCGCAAGATAGCATAAAATCTGTTCCCCATGTCGGACGCAATAATTACCTTATCTTACTGATGCTTATCCTTTTGCTGTTCCACAAAAAACAAAATCCAAATTTACTTTTAATAGAACTTTAAGCAGATCACTTATTTCAGAGCTTCTGACCCGACCCTCCCCCTTGACCACGCTAACCGTGTCATTTCCACCGAAGGGAGAAATCTGATGCCTTTATCCGTTGAGCAAAAATTTTACTTAAACACCACTTCATCAACTACATCAAAGCCGGCTTCCTTGTTGAGAGCAGTTTTGATCTTTTCGCGGGCGTAGGTAAGCTCGTTGCGCAGCGAAGCCGAATCGACTTCTACGAAGAGCGTGCGCCGGTAAATGCTCAACTTTACCGTATGGCGCGCTATCATTGCGCCCACCACCTGCTCCCACGAGTTGATGAGACCCGCTTCATTAAACTTCTGGTCAATCCGGAATTTATTTAAAATGTCGCGAATAGCATCGCCCAGGCTCTGCACATTGGGGTCTTTATACATTGTCGATGGGTTTAGAATGGTTTTTAACTTCCTCCGGCACACCCTGGCGGATGTGATAAATTCGGTGGTCGGCATTTACTTTGTCGAGCAGGTGTTCGATTCGCTCACGCTGTGTATCGGTGATAAAAACCTGACCGAAATTATTTTCGCTGGTGAGTTGGATGAGCTGCTCCACGCGCTTGTTGTCGAGTTTATCAAAGATATCGTCGAGCAACATGATGGGTTTGTAGCTTTTGAGTTCGCGGATGTATTCGTATTGCGCCAGACGCAGCGCCACGATAAACGACTTCTGCTGACCTTGCGAACCGAACTTCTTAACAGGGTGTCCCTGGATATTCAGAATGAGGTCGTCTTTGTGAATGCCCACGTTGGTGTATCGCGAAGCCCGGTCGCGCTGCAGGGATTCTTCGAGCAACACGGCCAGACTTTCTTTCTCAAGCTGCGTTTCGTATTGTATCTCCACACTTTCGACGCCCCCCGAAATCAGTTGGAAATATCTTTCAAACACAGGGATGTAAGCCTCCAGAAACTGCCGGCGCACCGGATAAATTTTCATGCCCAGATGCGCGAGCTGCTCATCCCATATCTGCAACGAAGCTGCATGGAAGCTATGGGTTTCAGCAAAGTTTTTCAGCAGCGCATTGCGCTGCGCCAGCACCTTGTTATAGCTGATCAGGTCGTCGAGATAGACTTTGTCGAATTGTGAAATGATGCTGTCGATGAAGCGCCGCCGCACGTCGCTGCCCTCGTTAATCAGGTCGCGGTCGTAGGGCGAAATCATCACCAGCGGATACAAGCCGATGTGATCGGAAAGCCGGTCGTATTCCTTTTTATTAAGCTTAAAACTTTTTTTCTGATTTCTTTTCTGAACACATTGTATCGTTTCGGTGGCGCGGCTGTTGAGGTCGTACCTTCCGGTGATAGAAAAATAAGGCTCCTCGTGGCGGATATTTTGTGAGTCGATGGCGTTGAAATAGCTTTTGCAAAAGGAGAGGTAATAAATGGCGTCGAGGAGATTGGTCTTGCCGGCGGCGTTGTCGCCAATAAAACAGTTCACCCGCGCCGAGAAATCCATATCCGCTTCAGCGATATTTTTAAAATTATGAAGTTGTAGATTTTTAAGAAACATCGCCTTGCCGGTTTTGAGTTATTTCATTTATCTGTTCGGCCACCTGCCCTAGAAGCCACAGCGGAGTGGAGGTAGCGCCGGTGATGCCGACTTTTTTTGCATGCGCAAACCACTCACTTTTTATTTCGTCGATGGCTGCCACCTTAAACGTTTGCGGGTTGTGCCCGCGACAAATTCCGTAAAGGTATTTCCCGTTGGATGAGCTGGCGCCGCTCACAAAAACCACCACATCGTGGGCTTTGGAAAATTGCACCAGGCGGCTATCGCGGTTGCTCACCTGGCGGCAGATACTGTCGGTAGCGGTAAAATGTAGCATGTCGGCGTCTGTAATTTCACTTCCGGCCTTAGCGATGCTTTCGGTGAGTTGCTGGTAGAGCTTTCTGTTTTGGGTAGTCTGTGCAAAAAGATAGATAGGCCGCGCAAAATCTATCTGGTTTAGATCCTCTTCCGTTTCGACGATGATTGCCTGGTTGCCGGTCTGGCCGTTGAGGCCAATCACCTCCGGATGGTTTTTTCGTCCAAAAATTACCACCTGCACCTCCGGCTGCTGATGCGCCCGCTTCACCTTTTGCTGCAAACGCAACACCACCGGGCAGGTGGCGTCGATGAGGCTCAAATTATTTTTACGGGCTGTTTCGTAAGTGGCGGGCGGCTCGCCATGTGCACGGATAAGAACAGTAGCATCCTGCAAAGCCGCAAATTCCTGATGGTCGATCACACGC
Source organism: Bacteroidales bacterium (assembly GCA_035647615.1). Lineage (NCBI taxonomy): Bacteria > Pseudomonadati > Bacteroidota > Bacteroidia > Bacteroidales > Bacteroidales bacterium. The sequence continues at coordinate 45,533 of DASRND010000017.1, forward strand.
AAACCCAACTTCTCCAGCCGATGCGTCTCGGCCTCGTTGTGGATGATGGCGCCAAGGCAATAGAGTTGCCCGTGTTGGCTCAGCTCCTGCTCTGCCAGCCGGATAGCCCGCGACACCCCACCACAAAACCCTGCGTCTTTATCAATTTCTATTACCATCGATTTTTGAAATCTTTTAATCCTTTTGCAAAATAAACCATTTTTGGAGAGCTTGAGGAGGAGACATCTGCTTCGTGAGGTAATGAGGGGTTTTTAAAACTATATTCCTAAAAACAAAAAGCAAAAATCAAATAAATCCCAATATTAAAAAAGCCAATAAATCAAAACCCGACGAAATTAGCATCATCCAAAACATGAAAATTTCGCCTGATTCCTTTGCGTTAATTGGCTTAATTCGCGCAAATTCGCAGACAGTTCCCTGATTTCTTTCGTACAAATTAGCTATTTCGCGAAAATTCGTGGAAGCTTCCTTTGTCCTTGAATTTCTGCAGATTGTTACTCTGGCATGCCCCTCGTCGCCGAACTTATGTTTTAATGGATTGTTTACTACTTTTGACAAAAAAATCATAATTCTTTATTATGGATAATTATTTTGGTTTCAGCAGCCACCGCGGCATAGAGATACCCCAATTATTTTACGACAGCCTCACCCATAAACCTTTCGCCAAATGCCAGGTTTGCGAAAAGCAACTCGTCGAAACCGGCGCCGATTACATGATCGAAAAAGTGTTTCGGAAAAATATTGTCAGCGGCAGAATTGAATCGCAATACGAATTTGCCATCTGTTTCGACTGCGCCCTAAAACTCACAGAAAGCTACTCGGAAGAGTCGCGCGCCAACCTGCAACGCTTCTTCAACGAACAGGTTGCCGACCTGATGAAGGCACCGACAGAAGCGCCCCCCGAATCGGAACGCGACGTGTTGGAGCTGCTCTCGCATTGTTCTATCACCGGCAAACCGGTACACGAACTCGACGAATATCAGATTGCCGGCCACTTCAACGGCGGCTACCTCAACACCGACATGCGCCCCTTTATGATGGGTAGCGGCTCGATGGATGACGTCTCGGATTTGCTCAGCGAAAAGACCATCGACGAAATAGACGACTTTACGGGCAAATACCTGACCGGTCCGCCCGAGTTCCGCGACTTCTTCAAATCACCCAAACGAAGACCGATATTGGTTTAAATATTGCCTGCGCCACCAACCCCATAACAAAAAACCGCACGATAATCCGCACGGTTTATGATAAAAGTAAACTTGTGGAGGAAGGTTATTCTATTCCTGCAAAGTGTTTCATAAATTGCATACGCTCGTAGGCAGCGGCATTCTCGGCAGATTTGAGGCTAAGGCGGCCAATGAAATCATCGGTGGTTTTAAACTTGTTCTGCGTCATCCAGTCGTCCATAAAACGCGTCATTTCGCCAATGCGTCCAAAACCGTTTTTGTAAAGTGTTGAAGCAACCTGCACGGCTTTAGCACCGGCCAGCAGTTGTTTTATCATGGCCTCACCATCGTGGATACCAGTGGATGCAGCGATGTCGCAATGCATCCTGTCCGACAGCATGGCTACCCAACGCAACGTCAAAGGCATTTCTTCGGGGGTGCTGTACACATGTGAAGAAACGACGTCGAAGGTATTGATATTGATGTCGGGAGCGAAAAAGCGATTGAACAAGACCATTCCGGCAATGCCTGTCCACGAGAGCTTGAGAGCCGTCTTGGCGAGGCTCGAAAAGTAATAGCTAATCTTCACAGCCACCGGAATCGACACCAACCGCAGCACTTCGCTCACGATGTCGAAATAAACCTGCTCATTTTGCAACGAATCATGCTTGGTGTCGGAGGGCAGAATAAAAATATTTAGCTCCAGTCCGTCGGCGCCGGCATCTTCCATCCTTCGCGCAAAGGTGATCCACTCTGAAGGCGAAATGCAATTGACGCTGGCGATGATGGGAATAGAAACCGCCTTTTTGCCGTCGGTGATCAACTTCAGGTATTCGCCCAGGTCGCGTTCGCGGGTGTAGTGGCCGATGTAATCCTCGGCTTCGGGATAGGCGTAGATTTCTTGATTTTCGGTGTGCTTCATGGTTTTGCTCACCTGGTGGAGTATCTGCTCCTCGAAGAGTGACTTTAAAACCACAGCGGCGGCACCATTTTCTTCAAGTTTTATCAGATTGTCTACCGACTTGGTAAGTCCGCTGCTGGCGGCTATCACCGGATTGCGCAGCTTAAAACCCATGTAGTTGGTGCTAAGATCAGCCATAATGTGTATGTTTTTAGATAATTATTCTTGTCTTCTTTTGCATTTCTTTATTGCATCCGACAAACAAAAATAGACAATCCCGCTGAGTACGAAGTTTTTTTGGTAGAATTATGTAGTAATTTTTAATGAAAATAAATAGCTCCGTATCAGACCAACGATTATTTCTATTTTTGAAATTCATTAATAAACAAATGATAATGATGGTAAAAAAGGCTCTCATGCCAGTCCTTTTGCTCCTTTTGATAACCATGCTCAATGCTTGCCATGTGGGGCGTTTCTTTTACTGGAACTTTGCAGATGCTGACGATTATAAAAAATTTGCCGCCGCACCTGTGGCCACCGACAGTGTCAATTTTGAATTTTACAAAGCCAACGAAACTTTCGTCCCGCAAATTCCTTCCTTGTGGCAACAAGATAATGGCAACACTAATTTTACTGCGTTTCTTAATCAAAATCATACGCTTGCTTTCCTCATCATCCGAAACGACACACTTTTGTACGAGCAATATTTCAAAGGCACCGATTCGGCCTCCATCATGCCCTCCTTTTCGGTAAGCAAATCCTTTGTCTCGGCGCTGGTGGGCATTGCCATCGGTGAAGGAAAAATCCAATCGGTGGATCAACCGGTCACAGATTTTATCCCGGGGCTGCTCGACAACGACACCGCTTTCCGGCAGATCACCATCGACGATTTGCTCAACATGCGCTCGGGAGTGCGTTTCAACGAAGGCTACGCAAGTCCGTTTGCCGATATGGCCAAATATTATTACGGAACCAACCTGCAGCGTTATGTTTTAAAATTAAAAATCGACCGCCCGCCTGACGAAATTTACAATTACCAGAGTGTAAACACACTGCTGCTGGGTATGGCATTGGAGCGTGCCACCGAAACGTCGCTCAACGAATATCTTAGCGAAAAACTGTGGAAGCCTCTCGGCATGTCGGTAGATGTCGGCTGGAGCATCGACAGTGAGCGCCACGGAACCATCAAAGCATTTTGCTGCCTCGACGCTCCGGCACGCGACTTTGCGCGCTTCGGCCGCCTCTACCTCAACAACGGGCAGTGGCATGGCCAACAAATAATCCCGGAAGAATGGGTGGAAGAAACCATGCAAATTGTGAACGATTCGCGCGACGGGCAGGGCTATAGTTACACCCGCCAATGGCGCGTGAAAGACGACGGCGCCATCTTTGCCAAAGGGCTGCTGGGGCAATATATTTATATCGACCCGCAGCGCAACCTGCTCATGCTCCGCTTTGGCACCAAGGCCACCGACATCGTGTGGCCCGACCTGATGGAAAAAGTTGCGAAGGAATTATAGGCCGACGTAAAAAATCAGGGATCAATAACCCCGGCTGGCTTGATTGCTGGGGGCAAAATCATTCTTCATAAAAAGCCTCCGCTCCTGGATACATATATTTTTCGCGGGCAATCTGCTCATTGAAGGTGTAATATTGAATCACCCCGCCGGCGCAAAACACTCCGTCGCTGTCGAGAAGCTCCGTTTCGATGTCGGCCAGATTATGGCGTTTTTCTTTCAGACGGGCGCGCAGGGTCAGCGCACCGCGGTCGGTATAAACCGGTTTGCGGTAACGAACCTCCAGGCGCGAAGTAACACCGGCAGTGTGCAGACGTGCGTAAACATACCAACTGGCGATTTCGTCGAGCAGCGTTGCCTGTATTCCTCCATGCAAAAGGTTGTGATAACCCTGAAACTGTGGCTGCGGTAGCCATCGTGCTACTATGTATTCGCCTTCGTTAAGAAACGAAAGCTGCAAACCAAGCTTATTGTCGGGCGAGCAGCCAAAACAATTGTAACCGGATCTGCCGGCAAAAGGATTGATAATTTTGCGTTCCATAGTTTTTATTTCTCTACTCCCTTGCGGAACTTCGCCTGGCTGGCAATTGTACCATCAGGATTGTATTCTTTCCAGATTCCGTGTTTCAGATTATTATCGTAATCGCCTTCGGTTTTCAAAGCACCATCCTGATAATATTCCCGAAAGGGACCCTGGCGCAAATTATGGCTGTAGGTTTCTTCGGTCATCAGCGCTCCGTCGTCGTGAAAAGTTTTTTGGACGCCTTCAAATTCTCCCTTTTGGTAATTATATTCGGCAATTACTTTACCACTCTGATTGTACCATTTAGAAGCGCCGTCCTTGAGCCCGTTATCAAAATAAGATTCTTCCTGAACCAGCCCGGTATTGTAATAAGCTTTGCGCAATCCCTGTTGCAGACCGTTGAGGTAACTCTCTTCGAGCAGCAGCCGCGAGCCACGATCGAAGCTACGGATGGGACCATGCAAGGCATCGTCTTTGTAATACGTCTCCGAAACATAATAGCCACGGTTATCTATCTCCACAAACAAGCCTTCCTTTTTGCCCATATTGTAAGTCTGGACACTCTGAATCACATCGTTTGGGTGGTAAAAAATCCATGTGCCGTGCTTCTGGCTATCCACGTAAGTGCCGATGGTTTTGGCACGACCAACCATTTCCTCCCAATAGCCTTGCTTCAGGCCTTGCTCGTTCGTTTGGTTTTTGATGGTGTCGTCGGGCATCACAATTTGGCCAAAGCCTGCAAGCGCCACAAACAAAAGCACCAGCATCGTTTTTAATTTTTTCATAACTCAAATATTTTTAGATGAACTTTTTGCGAAAGCGCAAATTTACAAACATCCAAAGAAAAAGCAAGCCGGAAACCGCAATGAAAATAACAAAAGCCATAGAAGGCCTCTGCGAATTACACGAAGAAGGCGAAATAACTATAATAAATAATTAGCGGCAATTCGCGGATTCCTGTTATTCAGGAAACTCTTTCTTCTTTTTCAAATAGCTGTAATCAAGATAATAAAGCACTTTGAGCGAGAGACTATTGTCGGAAGGGGCCTGGAGGGTGTTGTGTAAGTTTCCAAAAAACCGGTCGGTAATCTCCGATTGGTTGTGGGTGAGAATGGCATTTTTCCAGCTCAACGCAAGCTCGCTGCCCGGCGCAAACTGCCACCGCAGATTCATGTCGATATTGAAAGCATTAAAACTAAAATCATTTTCTTGCTGATAATTGGTGGATTGCAATCTGCCATCCAACTCCAAATCATAAAAGCGATTGTATTTGGCCGAAAGCCAATAGTGGCGCATCCTGAAATCGAGTGCCAGCATATTGGTGAAGATGTAGGTGGTACTAAAAATATTCTCGACCGTCTGCAGGTCGCGGCTTCCAAAAATTATTTCGAGCGGCTCGGCGTCGATGCGATCCACAAAACCTATATCGTTTAGCTGCATTTTATAGCGACTGCTAAGATTTATCGAAAGGCGGTCGTTGACGCGCCATCGCGGGGAAACGCGACCGGAAAACTCGTTTTGCGCATAGCGCGACGAATGATCATAGCCAGCGCGCAGATCGACGATGAAAGGCATGCGATAGTCGGGCGAGAGGGAAATGTTAAATTCATAATCGGGAGGCTTTTCAAACACCCGCCCCGGCGTACGCGCCTCGTAATAATCGAAGCCGGCGACAGGCTCCAGCTCAAAATCGAAGCTAACGGTGAGGTGGTTGCGAAAGGTGGCGCGCGAGCTGCCGAAGATGCCAAACTCCACAAAGTCGGCGGGTTCAAAACGCGTTCGATACCACATCGAAAAAGTATTGTACAAGTCGAGCAACTTCCAGAAAGGATTATAGAAATTGTAATGCAGTTGCATGTCGTGGGTGATCTTGTTGTTCACATCCAGAAATCCCAAATCGTTGGGGTCGTAGGTATCCGTCTCGACCCATCGTGCAAGCTCAAAACGAAATGGTCCGCTGGTTTTATTCAATGTCAAATCGTAGGCATAGCCAAGATTGGCGGCTTCTGACCTGTGATATTTCTGACTGAGATTGAAGCGGCCATCGACGGAATAACTGCCCCGGCCATTAAAAAACAGAAACTGTGTTCCGGTGACGTTGGCCGTGGTACCCGCTTTGCCTTTGTACACATTTGTATTATAAAAGCTCAAAAAGGAGTTGTGCTTCATGCTTTGGTCCACCACTACCATATTATAATTGGTAAAAGGCTGTGTGATAATTTCGCGCTGGTTGCCCAGGGAATCGTTGAGAATGGCGGTGGATTGCGCCGAGAAAGCATTAAAAACACCAATTCCCAGCCCTTTGCCCGTGCGTCCTGAAATTTTGGTTGCGTTGAGCAGCCGGGTTTTCGAAGGATTCTCTGTCACTGTTTCGCCAGGCTGCAGGCTGTCATAAATGGCTGCGTAGCCATCGGGCACATCGCCAATGCGCCGTGAATAAAAGATGTTGCCTTTCCCAAACAACTCGGTGCCTTCGGTAAAAAATGGCCGGCGTTCTTCGTAATAGACCTCGAAAGGCGACAGATTAAAAATCTGGTCGTCGGACTGCACCTGGCCGAAGTCGGGTATCAGCGTCATGTCGAGCGTAAAACTTTCGTTGATTCCATATTTTAGATCCATCCCATAATTAAAAGAATACCCCCACGATGGCTCATTGGCCAACTTTTCGAGATATGCCGAAACATAGGGCGTGAGCGAGAGCCGCAGCGGCGGCCTGATGTTGTATAGCTGCGTTATCTCCCCAGCCTGTTTCAACCGGCCTTGTATATTTTTATCGATAAAGTTCCAGGTATCAATTTCACGCTTACGGCGGATGCTTCGTTCGGCATTAAATCCCCATGTTTGCACATCGTTTTCAGGAAAGCGCAATGCCGAGTAGGGTATTTTCAGCTCTGCCGTCCATCCGCTGTCGGTCAGATTTACACTGCTCACCCACACAGCATCCCACTCCTGGTCGTCGTCGTCGTTATAGATTCGGGAATCCAACTGCACCCCAGAGGCTGTTACACCAAAAGCACTGGCATTCAATCCATCGTTGTAGGGGCTGAGATAAAACATGATGTAATCGGCGTTAAGATTGTCGGCATCTCTAAAACCCAGCTCGGTAAGGATACTATCGGGAGCGCTGTCGTACATGGTGGCGCCGATGTAAATGGCCGCATCGTCGTAAAGAATTTTTACCTGTGTATTTTCGGTGGCCACGGCGCTGTTGTAGGGTTCAAACTGAACGAAATCGCCGGCCACAGGTGCTTGCTGCCAGGCGGCTTCGTCAAGCACTCCGTCGATCTGAAGGTGAATTTGCACAGGCCAGGCCGCCACCTGCTTTCGCTGTGTCTGCCCATTCAAACCGACCGCCACCAGCAGCAGTATTATTATAATGACAACGGAAAAGGCTTGCTTTTTCAAATGTATCGATTGGTTGATGAGATGAATCAGGATAACACAGAATCGGATTTGAAATTTTGGAATTTATTTGTCATTTGCATTTTGTCAATTGGAGCTTGCCTAATAAAATTCTATCTTTTATGATAAAACAAAAAGCTATTGAAAGTCAGAAAGCAGCTCTTGATAAATCTCATAGTTTTCGTCGTCGAAGCAGCAAAAGATCACCTTTTCAGGAAACTGTTCTTTTTCGAGATAAGCGCGTACTGTTTCGATGGCAATGGCCGCCGCTTGCTCTTTCGGAAAACGATAAATGCCTGTACTGATATTTGGAAAAGCTACCGAAGCACATTTTTCGGCGTTGGCCAGTTCAAGGCTTTCGACGTAACAGGAGCGTAGCAGCTCTGGCTCGCCACGATTTCCATCGCGCCACACAGGCCCAACGGTATGAATTACATATTTGGCCGGAAGCCGAAAGCCGGGAGTAATTTTGGCGTAACCGGTATCGCAGCCTTCCAATTCGATACATGCCTCAAGCAGTTCCCGCCCGGCAGCCCGATGGATGGCGCCATCCACTCCGCCGCCGCCACGCAGCGATTCGTTGGCAGCATTTACGATGGCATCCACATCCAGCGTGGTAATGTCGTCTTTGATAAGTTCGATTCGTGATTTCATATCTTTTTAATTTTTTAATGAGTTGCAAAAATATTTTTTTAAAACAAAAAAACAGCATTCTGCTCAAGGGCAAAATGCTGTTCTTTTCATTGTATCGAAATAAGGCGTCTTTGCAATCTTATCTCACAATCGTCAGCTCGTCGATCAGATTTTTGGCGCCTGCATATTTATCAATTACAAAAAGCACGTAGCGAATGTCGACGCTGATGGTGCGCTGCAGCTCGGTTTCGAAGGCGATGTCGCCGCTCATGGCTTCCCAGTTGCCATCGAAAGCAATACCGATGAGCTCACCGTTGCCGTTCATTACAGGGCTGCCTGAGTTGCCACCGGTGATGTCGTTGGTAGAGAGGAAACCAACCACCAATTTACCATCTTCGGCATACTGTCCAAAGTCTTTGGCTTCGTAAAGCTGCTTCAGTTTTGCGGGAACAACAAATTCGTCATTCGACGGGTCTTCTTTTTCCATCACGCCGCTCAGATGCGTTTTGTAATCGAAATGGATGGCATCGGCGGGATAGTAATCCTTGATAGTGCCGTACGTGAAGCGCATGCTGGAGTTGGCGTCGGGATAATATTTGGTGTCCGGATTCATCTGGCGCAAGCCATCAATAAAAAGACGCATGCCTTCATCCACTGCACTTTGGCCACTTATAAAAGCGGCACGCTTATCCATCATAGATTGTTGCAACGATTGAGATGCCTGATAGGCCAGATCTTTATCGAGTGTTTTCTTTTTGGGATTGTCGAGGAATTTCATAAAAGATGCTTCGTTGGCAAACACTGATTTTTCGAACATCGCATCGACGTAGGCATCAATATTACCACCAAAATCTTTATTGATAGTTGCAAACAAAGTCGGCTGCTGGCTGGCCGGGATATTTTTCTGATACAATTTCAGCAGCGCCTTCATTATGTCTTTGTCCATGTCGCGATTGTAGTCTTCAAAGATCTCCTGCACTTCAGGTTCCAAACTTTTTGCTGTTTCTGCGATGGCCGCCTTATTCTTTTTGGCATCCTTAAGCATAGGCTCCATTTGTCCGGCCATAGCAGCCATGCTCAGCAAATCGACATCACCAGAACCGATGGCGGCATAATAAAAAGGTTTTACCACACCTTTGAGCTGCTTGTAACCACCCTCGATATTTTCGAGCACCTGTCCGTATTTTTCTTTGTGCTGCGGATTTTGGTTCACCCATTTGGTGAAATCCTTTTCTATTAGCTGTTTCTGCGATTTCACGTCGAGGCGTTTGAGGCCGCGGGATTGACCAATCGTATATTTCCAGCTATTGGCTATACCGGCATGGTCGCTGGCATATTTAATACGCATTGCATCATCGGAATCCATGTAGGATTTCATCACCGCGAGGCTGGCGCCAAAAAGTTCGATGATGGCAGGATTGGTTTCTTCCAGAGCAAATTCGATACCGTAAGAAGTCAGGTAACGGTCGGTGCCACCGGGGTATCCCCAGATCATAGCGTAGTCATTATTTTTGTAGCCTTTGAGAGAAATAGGCAGATGATGCCGTGGACGGAAAGGAACATTTTCTTTGGCATATTCGGCGGGTGAGCCATCGGGAGCGCAATAGACACGGAAGATGCTAAAGTCGCCGGTATGACGGGGCCACATCCAGTTGTCGGTGTCGCCGCCAAATTTCCCGATCGACGAAGGAGGCGCGCCTACCAAACGAACGTCTTTGAAGGTTTCGTAGATAAACATGTAATATTCATTACCGCCGAAGAAGCTTTTCACCACCACGTCGTATTTACCATCTTCTGAAGCCTCGGATTTGATATCCTTTGTCAGCTCACGTACTTTGGCAGCGCGCTGAGCACCGGTCATGGTATCGGAGAGCTGTGGCAATATCAGCGGGTTGAGATCTTCCATCCTTACAAGGAACGACGCAGTAAGGTTGGGATTGGAAAGCTCCTCATTGAAATTCATAGCCCAGAAGCCGTCAGTGAGATAATCGTGCTCGATGGTGCTGTGATTTTGGATGATGTCGTAGCCACAGTGATGATTAGTAAAAAGCAGCCCCTGATCCGACACCATCTCGCCGGAACAGAAATATCCGTTGGGAGCGCTGCCGCTGGCAAGTCCAACGATGGCATCTTTCAGACTGGAGTTGTTGATGCTGTAGAGCTCCTCAGCAGTCAGCCGCAAACCCATTTCCTGGATGTCAGTCCAGTTGAGACGATCGACAAACATTGGCAACCACATTCCTTCGTCGGGGCGTGGAGAAGCAGCAAAGGTGGTAATGCCCATCAGTACTGCAGCCAGAAAAGTTAAAAGAGAATTTTTCATAAGATCTGTTGATTAATTATTTGATATTAATAAATGAGCGAAAAAAATCGGACTCAGTTTTTAAATGATATTTTAAAAAACTCAAAAATGTTATTCACCGGTTGTTAAACTTCAGCCTTTTCGACACTGCTGAAATACATTCAAACCAATAAAACATTTATTTGACGCCGAACCAATAAGTCGGTTACGCCGCTCCAAAATTAAATAAATTTATTTCGGAGATGCCCACTGTCAGGTTTCGTAATTTTTAAAGTGGGGAAATGAGGTTCGATCACGGATATCCAAAAGCTGAAACCAACATTTTATTTTATAAAAAAATCCCAGTTTTTTAGTCTAAAACATTGAAATTACTTTAATTTCGCTCGACTTTATAATCAGTAAATCATTCATTTTTAATCATCACAAAATCTACATCTATGAAAAAGCTATTTACTTTTTTAATGTTGACGTTGGCATTTTCTTTCGCTTCCACCGCGCAGTATGCCGACAATTTCGATTCGTATGACTCCGGCCAAAAGTTGGTGCAGCAAGCACTCGCTGGCGGAATTACTCACTGGACCTGCTGGACCGGCAATGGCGGCGCCGGCGGTGCCGAAGATCCAATGATCACTGCCGACCAGGCGCTCTCAGCTCCCAACGCAGTGGTATGCTCAGGAACCAACGATTTTGTAGCGCTCTTTGGCGACCAGACAGAAGGCAAGCACATCGTCTCCTTCGACGTGTATGTGCCCACAGGATTTGTTGGCTATTTTAACCTCCTGCAGGTTTATGGCGAAGGCGGCGCAGGTGCAGTGTGGGGTTCCGAAGTATATTTCAATCCCAATGGCACCGGCAGTTTGAATGCCAACGGCAGTGCAGGATTTAAAACCTTCAGCTACGCCTACGACACCTGGTTCCATGTAGAAAACATTGTGGATCTGAACGCCGACCAGGCTTCACTCATAGTGGCAGGTACCGAAATAGCGACATGGAAATGGAGCCTGGGAGCTTCGGGCAGCGGCGTGAACAAACTGGCAGCTATGGACATCTTTGCAGCAGCTACCAATGGCTCACCCAAATGCTATTTTGATAATATGAAATTTTCACAAGCTACCTCTTTTGAAATTTTTGATGATTTAGAAACCTATAATGCTAACGAAAAACTTGTTCAACAAGCATTGGCTCAGGGAATCGAACACTGGACCTGCTGGACTGGCAACGGTGGCGCCGGTGGCGCTGAAGACCCAATGGTAACCACTGATCAGGCGGCCTCCGGAGCAAACTCAATAATATGTGAAGGAACCAACGACTTTGTGATGCTCTTTGGCAACAAAACCAGCGGTAAGTACGCCGTAAGTTTTGATGTATTTGTACCCACCGGATTTGTTGGCTATTACAATTTGCTGCAGGTTTATGGTGAAGGCGGCGCAGGAGCAGTGTGGGGATCGGAAGTATATTTCAATCCTAACGCGACAGCCAGCATTAATGCCAACGGCACCGCAGGTTACGCCACTTTTGGCTATCCCTACAACACATGGATTCATATCGACAACATCGTCGACCTGAACGCCGACCAGGCCTCATTGATGGTGGAGGGCGCTGAAGTTGCATCATGGAAGTGGAGCCTGGGAGCTTCGGGAAGCGGAGTAAACCAACTGGCAGCTATGGACATATTTGCCGCCGCTACCAATGGCACTCCCAAATGTTACTTTGATAACTTCACCCTCGAAAATTTTGCAGGTCTCCCCGCTCCTACCAACCTTTCCGCCACTGTACTCGACAACGATGTGACATTGCAATGGAATGCTCCTTCTGGAGATATTATTGGTTATAATGTTTATCGCGACGGCGTGATGATTGCCGAAAAGATCACCCCAACTACCTATGTGGATTTGGATTTACTACCCAATTATTACATGTATGATGTAAAAGCTGTGTATGACGAAGGCATTTCGGCAGGCGCCGGCCCTATAGAAGTTTATATTGAAGGTGGTACCGAACGCAAAATGGTATTGGTCGAAATTGGCACTGGTACCTGGTGTCCGTATTGTCCGGGTGCCGCCCTGGGTGCCGACGATCTTATCGAAAACGGCCATAATGTAGCTGTTATCGAATACCACAACAACGATAACTACGCCACGCCACAAACCGATTATCGTAATGGGACTTATTACAACATCACCGGCTTTCCAACAGCATTTTTTGACGGTGTGATTTCGCATGTGGGTGGCAACAATTCCCAGAGCTTGTACCAAACCTACCTCCCCTCCTATGAGGAACGTGCTGCTAAAATGTCGCTATTTGAAATGGATCTGAATGTTGTAAATAGTGGAACCAATGCAGTAGATGCTTACGTATCGGTTGATAACATTTATCCTTATTCGGGCAATAACATTGTGTTGCATGTGGTAATTACCGAATCGGAGATCGCCCAAAACTGGCAGGGACAAACAGAACTCAACTTTGTGTGCCGCAAGATGTATCCTGATCAATTCGGTACAGCTATGAACTTTTCGAGCCAACCCACCTACGAAGGCACTTTTGCTGTGGATATTGCCGGCTACGTAAAAGACAATTGCGAAATCGTGGTTTTCCTGCAGGACAATACAACCAAGGAAGTGTTGCAGGCACAGAAGTTCGACCTGGAAGATATCGTTGGTATTAATGAAAATCCAGTTCGTCGCTCCGTCAGCATCTATCCAAATCCTGCTAATTCAGTTTTGAACATCACTGCTGAAAAAAGCATGACCGCAGTAAAAATCATGAATCATCTCGGACAAATTGTTTTAAACAGAGAAACGACGGGTACTAATTTCTCCCTTAACGTTGCAGACTTTGCACCCGGCATTTATTTCGTAAAAGTAATCACCGGGCAAGGAACACTTACTGAAAAAATTGTTGTCGAATGATCCTGTGAAGCGCAAACTTCCGGGAAGTAATTGATTGGAACTTTGATACTGATTGGCAGAGGTAAACTTCTAACCGCCTAAGGTTAAAAAGTAATCTGTCCTATTAAAAAATGGCTACACATATTTGTAGTCATTTTTTTTTGATGACGAACATGTTTTCAGTATATTTGCCTCTCAATAAACGGCTACCGGTGATTATGAAAATATTGGCGGCTGTTTTAAATGAAATATTTATTAAAAAAAAAGGAGGGTTTATGAAAAAACGATTTACAACTAAAACAGTTTGGATTGCTTTGATTGTGTTCTTTATCAGCAATCTTATGCAGGCACAGCCCCAGGGCGATTTCATCGTCAGCGTTGGGAGTGCCAACAACGTAAAGAAAATCATCCTCTTCGACACGCAGGATGGTACGCTGATGTATGATGATTATATCATACTCACGAGCCTTGACCCGGGAACAGTAAAACACGTCATTCGTGTGCAGGATGAGCTGTGGATCTCTGACCAGACTAAAGATAAGGTTCATCGTTTGGATTTAAACGGCAATGTACTTGGCGCAATTGGCGAAAGCGGCGGAATGGACAATTTACGGGGTATGGGCATTATTAACAACCAGGTATGGCTTGCCAATTCCGGTAACGATAACGGGGCTCCTGGTAATGCAGTGATTCAAATCGATTTTGACGGCGTAGTTACGGGCAACTTTCAGGTAGATGGCGGCCCCTGGATGTCTTTGCCCTACGCGGACAACCACGTGCTCATCAGTTTCTCCGATGCAGGCGGCTTTCCTTCTCAGATTGGCGAATACGATTTGAACGGCACTTTTCTTAACCCCTGGAATGTTCCGGGAGAAATAAAATTCATCCAACAGATTACCCCAACGGCCAATGGCAACTACCTGGCCGCCTCGTTTTCTAATTCCGCCAGCGGCTATCCCTCGGGTATACACAGATACGACAGCGAGGGCAACCATATCGAAACCATTGGCGGAACCTCAGGCGGCGGTGCCAGGGGGTGCTGGGAATTAGGCAATGGCAATATTATGTGGACCAACGGCCAGGGAACACATATTGCCGACGTAACCACAGGCACCAGCACGCTGGTTTATAGCGGCAGCTTCCAGTTGCTCGAAAAAATCTCCTTTGCTCCTGCTGCCATCCTTGACCCGCCAACCAATCTTGTAGCCCAACTTAACGGCACCAATGTAAGTCTGAGCTGGAACGCTCCGCCAGCCACCGACCTTACCGGTTACAGAATATATCGCGACGAAGAGCTTCTCGCTGAGGTGTCGCTTACTCCAGCCACTTACGTGGACGAAGCAGTGCCGGCAGGGACTCATATTTATGGCGTATCGGCAGTGTATTCCAATGGCGAATCACCCAAAGCCGGCCCGGTGATGATTACCATCGATGGTGCCCTTTCCAAAATTCAGGGCTTTGTGCGCGATGCTTATACCAACATTTCCATCAGCGATGCCTGGGTAAGCGCAACAAACACCGACAATGGAGCCATCACCAGCACAACACCCTTTGGCTCACACTATGTACTTTTGCTAAACGCCGGCACCTACGATGTCACGTGCATGGCACAAAACCACCAGAGTGAGACCATCCAAAACATCGTGATCGGAGACGGGATGATAATCAGCTATGATTTTTATCTACAACCGTCAGGAGGCGACATATACACGGGAATATCCAACAACGGGGCTGCTACTGTAAAGATTTATCCCAATCCGGCAAACGATCATGTTGTGGTGAAGGGCAAGGATATTAAAAGCGTGCAAATAAGCAATCAGCAAGGATGCTTGATAATTAAAAACCAACTCTCATCCGACAATCAAAGAATCGACCTTAGCATGATTCCGGCAGGCTTGTATTTTATTAAAATCCGAACAAACTCAGAAACCATCATTCAAAAACTTATTGTAAAATAATCGCGCACATTAACGAACAGAAAGGACAAACAAAAACCCGCAATGCAATAGCATCGCGGGTTTTTTTATGAAAATACTGAAAAAGGAACTCCAGTCATTTCCTGACTTCGACAATGCGTCACCCTGAATATTTTTTCCAAAATATCTGCCTTTATTTCTGCCTACAATGTTGGTTGTTAATTTTTGGTTATTAATTTTTGGTTATTAATTTTTGGTTGCGTCATCCAATTGGTGATGCAAAATCAGTAATTTAATGATATCGAAGTCAAGAGATGAAACCAAAAGGTTCAAATGTTTATAGCACAATGAATGCTAGGAATGTGTTCGACCCCGTCGGGGTCGCATCATTCTTGCAACAATATTTTCTATAGACATGCAATCCCTTCGAGATTAAAGGCGCGAAACAGGGACAAAGTAAAACATCAAAAAAAAGATGAGAATTTTTGGTTGCGTCACCCAATTGAGTGATGCAAAATCTAGAATTTAATGATTTCGAAGTCAAGAGATGAAACCAAAGGGTTCAAATGTTTATAGCACAATGAATGCTAGGAATATGTTCGACCCCGTCGGGGTCGCATCATTCTTGCAACAATATTTTCTATAAACATACAATCCCTTCGGGATTAAAGGCGCGAAACAGGGACAAAGTAAAACATCAAAAAAAGGATGAGAATTTTTGGTTGCGTCACCAAATTGGTGATGCAAAATCGGTAATTTAATGATTACGAAGTCAAGAGATGAAGCCAAAGGGTTCAAATGTTTATAGCACAATGAATGCTAGGAATGTGTTCGACCCCGTCGGGGTCGCATCATTCTTGCAACACCACAGTGATTTATTTGTTTTTTGGAATTTGTTTTTTGGAGCTTTCCTGATGTTCTTTCCGCAGCAGCCCAAAGCTCAGGATATCCACGTAACTTCCGTTGAAGTAGCGCGCTTCACGCAACCGCCCCTCTTCGGTAAATCCTGCTTTTTTCATCAACGCCATAGCTGCCTGGTTATAGCTGATTACCTCGGCTTCGAGGCGGTGTAGATTGAGATGATCGAAACCGTGGCTAATGAGATGCTGCATCACCAGCGTGCCCACACCCTGACGCTGGTATTCGGGATGGATAAACAAACTCAAAGCCGCCTTGCGGTTGAACCAGCGGATATTGTTATAGGCCGCCTGCCCGATAACTTTTTTATTATTTCGGATAACGAAAACTATCTCCTGCGGCATACTGTCGGGATAGGTCCAGGTTTCGGTAAGATTGCAGGCTACTTCGGGCATCAGGGCGATGCGCAGGATTTTGTTGCTGGTACTTTCGGTGGAGGAAAGAGCTATTTGATCAGAGCAAATGATTTTCATAATATTAGATTTAAAAGGCAAAATTAAAAAACAAACTTTGCGTGAAGCATCCAAAAATAAATACCCTATACTATTCTCTATCAACATCAAAAAAAGAATTAAAATCAACGGATCTTGAGTAAAAACACCCCACAAAAAAAGGGCAATTTGTTGGGAAACAAAAGGCCCTTTAGAAATCTAGGGGGTTAGATTTTTGGGGAGTGGGGGTGAGACAATTTTTATTGAACCAGGTGTATTTCAACGCGCCTGTTTCTTGCTCTGCCCTCAGCAGTATCATTGGCAGCTACGGGGCGTAATTCGCCATATCCTATAAAAGTCATCCGTGTAGGGTCGATACCTTTGTCGACAAAATACTGCCGGATTTATTCATTGATAGAATTAATTTCTACCCTGCGGTTCAACTTACGATTTGGCTCGCCGGAATTGGGTACTAATGGGTTTTGTTCTCCAAAGCCTACAGAGTCCAGACGATTGGCAGCGACTCCGTTTTTCACAAAATAATCTTTAACGGAAGCAGCGCGCTTCTTCGACAGTTCGAAGTTGAAGTCAGCAGGACCTGTATCATCGGTATAACCATACACGGTGTAACGCGACTTCGGATATTCGTTCATAATTTTGATGATGTTATCCAGGCTTTCTATGGAACTATCACGCAGTTTATCACTGTTGAGGTCGAACTGAATGTTCTTTTGGTTCATTTGGATAGCTTCCTGTTTTTCAACAGGAATAATTATCGTGGTAGTTTTCTCTTCTATCGGACAACCGGCATTGCTCTTTGGACCTGGCACATTGGGGCATAGATCCCACATATCGGGAACGCCGTCACCATCAGCATCAGGACAGCCATGTGTAGCAGCTGGGCCTGGTTCGTTGGGGCAGTGGTCGTCGATGTCGACAACGCCATCACCGTCGGTATCAGGACAGCCCTGGTTGGCAAGGGTACCTGGCTCGTTAGGACATCTGTCCAGATGATCTGGAATCCCGTCGCCGTCCATGTCAGGACATCCGTCAGCAGAAGCAGGACCGTAGCGATCCGGACATTTGTCGAGGCTATCTACAATGCCGTCGCCATCCGTATCAGGACAGCCGTCGTGTGCTGCTACTCCCGGAACTTCCGGACAAGCATCATAAAGGTTTGGAATGCCGTCTTTATCTTTATCGATTGGCTTACCAAAACGCACGATGATGCCCGCTGAATAATGCATGTAGTCGTTAAAGTCGAACATGTAATCATACGATCCCTGGAAGTTGAAACCTATATATTCTGATACCCAAATGTTGAAACCAACACCCATGGGAATGCTCGCATAAGTTACATCATCCAGTGTAGAACCGCTTACCCCGGTAAACAGATAAGGAGCAAACCAGCTCTTCTCGTTGATAATGTAGCCGTTGGCAAGGTGATACTCAATTTGTCCACCTACTTTCCAGAAAAAGTCGCTGTTGATGGTTTTCTCCAGTGGTATGCGATTCAGCTTGTTAGACTCTAATGTAATCTGTGAAGCAACAGCAGTAAGCGTAAATGAGTTGTTCAGCATACGGCCAAAACGCAACATGGTTGGCAATTGCTTGCCCATCCAGTTGGCATCCTGAAACTGATCGGCAACAGGATAGTTGATTACATTGAAGTCTGCGTAGTTAGTGCTCACGCCGATAATCCAAGGGTGATAAACACTCTGAGCCTTCACTGTCGTGGTAAAGCTCGTAATCAATGCGATTGCAAAAATGAATAAGATTTTTTTCATATTGTTTTGTATTAGTTGGTGAATAAATTTTCACGGTGCAAAAGTCCTTCATTTACCAAGGGGAAGTGTTACACCTAATTAGAAAAGAGTTACATCATTCACACATGCAAATTAGGAATGTGTGATACATGTAATAATTAGGTTTTTAGGTGTAAGAGCGCTCCACTATTTCGTGTCTACTTTTGTCGAACTATAATTAGTGTGATCAAACCAAACTTTTCAGGAGACCTATTAGGGATCGATGCCGCTGAATTGGATTGAAATAAAAAGAAGTACAAACTTTTAAAAACTATGAATCATGATCAAACCAACAGACGGCGCTGCCAAAACAGATGAAAAAATTGATGATAAAGTATTAAGGAGGAAGGAATTAGAACATGAAAAATCAAAATCCTTTATCATCGTGGAAATTATTGAGTATGTCCCCAATTCAGTTGTGATTAAAACAATCATCAAAAAGACAACAGGAAATGTTACTGTATCGTCATTTGATACCGGGGAAGCACTAACCGAAAAAACCTCTCCATTTGATACATTTATTCAGGTGATTGATGGAAAAGCTGAGATTGTCATTGATGGGAATTTCAATTTGCTCAACACCGGAGAATCTATTATTATCCCTGCGCATTCCCGAAATATTATCAAAGCCAGTGAGCGGTTCAAAATGATTTCTACGATTATCAAGAGCGGATATGATGAAGTAATCTAAGGTGTTGCAAGAAGTCAAGTCTATCAAAATTAATAACAGTAAAAACAACAAGATGAATCTGAAAGACAGAGGAGTCGGTTTAATAAATAAAAATTGAAATAATGAAAACGAAGTTTATTTTAACAACAATTGCTTTACTCATGTTTTCCGGCTTTGCCTTTAGCCAAAGCCCTTTGCCAGTTGGTAAAGCTCAACTTAATCTTGGAGTTGGCTTCTCAAGTTGGGGCGTCCCGTTTTATATTGGAATAGATTACAGTGTTCACAAGGATATTACGATTGGCGGTGAATTTTCTTATCGTTCTTACAATGATGATTGGGACAATCATAAATATCATCACAATGTAATGGGATTCGCGGGTAATGGGAATTATCACTTTAACAGTTTGTTGGATATTCCACAAAATTGGGACTTTTATGCTGGCCTAAACGTGGGCTTTTATGTATGGTCATCTCCCAAAGATTATCATGGAGACAACACTTCAGGTCTGGGTTTAGGCGCCCAGATTGGTGGCCGATATTATTTTAACGACAAAGTCGGCCTGAACCTTGAATTTGGTGGCGGCAATGCATTTTCCAGTGGCAAAATTGGCTTATCGATAAAACTTTAATGTTCCCACGGGTATTTCATCCAGTTGATCGACAACAACTACATTGTTCCCAAAATTGTGGCCTCCAAAGTAAAAGTCAATGCCCTTGTTTCTATTATTGTCATACTGGCATTTGGAGCTTTATGGGGTATTCCGGGGATGTTTGTTTCAATCCCGCTCACAGCAATAGTTAAGGTCATCTTCGATCAAATCGATTCTTTAAAACCGTGGGGATTTCTATTGGGTGACACGATGCCGGATAGCGCAATTTTTAATATCAAAATCAAAAAGAAATAGCCAGCCTGCCCCTACAGCTCGGAGTTCTAATAGGCCTGGTGCAGAAAACTATTTATACACTAAAAAATGAAAAAGATAATCCCCATCATAAAAGTAAAGAGTTTCGCTACCGCGCAAACCATCAAACTCAGCGAAAAAACCATTGCAAAAACAAAAATAGCACATGGCTTTTTCTCTGAAGTGGGCAATATGTCCATGTTCATCGGGAGTATCTTCAAGGAAACCTTTTCTGTGCATTTTGAATTTAAAGAATTTCTTCGTCAATGTTTTGAAATAGGGAATAAGTCACTGCCGCTGGTTGCCATTACAGGTGCTATCATGGGCCTTGTACTCACCATTCAATCCCGTCCTCCTCTGGAAGATTTTGGCGCTGTAACCATGCTTCCCGGTATGGTTGCAATATCTATTATTCGTGAAATTGGCCCGGTAATTACCGCCTTGATCTGTGCAGGTAAAATAGGTTCGGGAATGGGAGCCGAACTGGGATCGATGCGCGTGACCGAGCAAATTGATGCCATGGAAGTTTCTGCTACCAATCCTATCAAATTTCTGGTTGTGACGCGCGTCATTGCAGCCACTATCATGCTGCCCATCCTGGTGTTGTTTGCTGATGCCTTTGGACTTATGGGCAGTTGGGTCGGTTATAACATAAAAGGCGATATGAATCTTGTGTTATTCTTTTCCCGCGCATTCAGCGTCATCGATTTTTCAGACCTATTCCCTGCCATTATCAAAACCTTTTTCTTCGGAGCTGTGATAGGCGTTGTAGGATGCTACAAAGGATTCAACGCAGGCAGAGGAACTGAGAGTGTGGGGAAAGCTGCAAACTCAGCAGTAGTGCTGGCATCTTTACTTGTGATAGTTGTGGATATGATTGCTGTTCAAATAACTGATATGATGCAATGAAAAATTTAATATCAGATAGCATCATCGAAGCATCGGCCGGAAGCAAAGTCGACGATCCTGTGATTGAAATTAAAAACCTGAAAAAAAGCTTTGGAACACAGGATGTTTTGACAAATGTTTCCCTCAAACTTTTACCAGGTGAAAATCTTGTTGTGCTCGGAAAATCAGGATC
Organism: Bacteroidales bacterium; assembly: GCA_035647615.1. Lineage (NCBI taxonomy): Bacteria > Pseudomonadati > Bacteroidota > Bacteroidia > Bacteroidales > Bacteroidales bacterium. Next base: position 66,588 of record DASRND010000017.1, read on the forward strand.
AGGCAAGTCAGTTCTTATCAAGTGTATTGTCCGGTTATTGAATCCCGATGGAGGTACCATTGACGTACTCGGAACAGAAGTAAATTCATTAAACAAAAAACAACTAGGTGAATTAAGACAGAAAATTGGTTTCCTTTTCCAGAGTGGTGCCTTGTACGATTCTATGTCGGTGCGGCAAAATCTTGAATTCCCTTTGCGTAGGATTAAAAAACACATGACCAAAAAAGAGGTCAACGACAAGATACATGAGGCATTGGAAAATGTTGGGCTTGAGAGTGCTTTGGATAAAATGCCTTCGCAACTGTCAGGCGGAATGCGCAAACGGATAAGTCTGGCCCGCACCATTGTGGTGGATCCCCTGATCATGCTTTACGACGAACCTACAACGGGACTCGACCCGGTAACTTCTGATGAGATAAGTGCGCTTATCAATGCTGTTCAGAAAAAATATAAAACCTCTTCCATCATCATTACGCATGATATTGAATGTGCTCTGGCTACTGCCGATCGCGCTATAATGCTGAAGGATGGAGAAGTTTACACAGAAGGAAAGATCGAGGAATTTCAAAACTCGACAGATCCTTTAATAAAATCATTCTTCAAATAATTTAAGATTTACAGATATGAGCTCATCATCATTTAAAGTACGATTGGGATTGTTTGTTGCCGGAGGATTTGTACTCCTTATTCTGGGCATATTCCTGATTGGAAGACAGAAAAACTTATTCAATCCGGTGTTCAAGCTTACCACTACCTTCTATAATGTAAGCGGGTTGCAGGTTGGAAATAATGTCCGTTTTTCGGGTATTAATATTGGAACAGTTGACAAAATCAAAATTATCAACGATTCGACCATACAGGTTGGCATGATCATCAAAGAAGATGTACAGCAATTTATAAAAACAGACTGCCTGGCTACAATTGGTTCCGAGGGAATTATTGGCGATCGTGTTTTGATTATAACACAAGGTTCCGCCAACGCCGCGTCGGTCATAACAGGGCAAATACTTTTGTCGTCGGAGCCGGTTGAAATGGATGCCATTATTGCAAGCCTTCAAATATCAGCGGTAAATGCCGAGGTAATAACAAAACAGTTAGCCGAAATAATGATCGATGTCAACCACGGCAAAGGAACGATAGGAAGACTAATACAGGACTCGACCATTGCGGAAAACATCAGTGACATCATCATTAATTTTAAAGATATCAGCACGGGTGCAGAGGAAAAACTTACCATTATCATGGACAACCTGAATACAAACATTGATTCCATTATGGCCAGCCTCAATTTGACGGCGGCCAATACGGAGATGACTTCCGGGCAAATGAACGCGATCATGACGGAAATTAATGAAGGCGACGGTACCCTCGGATTGCTGGTGCGGGATACTGCCATGTCGGGGGATCTTAGCCAGACTTTTGAAAACTTGAAAGAGAGCAGTAAAAGCCTGAGTGAAAATTTGACAGCACTAAAAAATAGCTTTCTTCTCAGGGGATATTTCAAAAGACAGGAAAAGAAGAAAAGAAAGGAAGAAGAGAAACAGCTTAAGATAAATCAAAATTTCCCTAAAGGTAATATAAAAGAAGAGGAGAAATAAGAACGATGGAATGCTGGAGGAGAATTAATTTTTTTTTAAAAGCTCTGATATAAAATGCTGGGTTCAATTTTAATTAAAAATGTCAATAAGCTCCTCCCCTTTCACCCCCCAGTCCGCCGGCTGGCGGAGGAGCAGCCAACGCACAAGCGAAAGTGTGCGTGAGACTTCTCCGCCGGCTGGCGGAAATGAGGGGTAGCGTGGGCAATTTGATTGGGGCTGATAAAAAAACTAAATAGTTAAGAACAACAAGACATTACATGAAACGGGATAGGCTATGTACGTCAGAGTATTATTTATCGTGTTTTTCGCCTCATACTTTATCGGGCAGGTACATGCACAAGAACCTGTTCCCGTTGCTGATTCGGCTATGGTCACACGCGATTCGTTGCGGGCTGTCAGGGATTCTATAAGGATTGAAAATGATTCGATACGCTATGGTGCCATCGAAGGCTTCTCAAAAAAGAAAAGATTCACCAAATTTCTCTATCGCTTATTACTAAAAGAAGCTCCAGCCGAGAAAACCCGAAAAGCAAAAAGGAGTAAAAGTATTGTACCGAAACCTTATTTGAAGAATGAAGGGAAGATTGTCAGAGATATTCATGTAGTTACATTCGATCCTTTTGGCCATTACGTCCAGGATACCTCTTTGCATCCGAAGAGTTGGCTGATGAAAACAGGCAACGCACTGCATGTAAAGACGAAGGAGACGACCATCCAAAACATGTTGCTATTCCGAAAAGGTGACCGCTATGATTCTTTGGCAGTGCAGGAATCAGAGCGACTGATCCGATCCCAAAAATATCTGCGGGACGTTGAACTCTTTACAATGCCCGCTTCCAAAGGTTCTGACTCGCTCGATGTATATGTCTGGACATGGGACGTATGGAGCTTAGTCCCGGGTTTCGACCTTTCGGGTAATTCCACTATATTGGATTTAACGGATAATAATTTAGCCGGCCTGGGGCATCGCTTCCGGACAGACCTAAAATGGGACAAACCTACGGGCACCAATTTTACACGCTTCAGCTATTTGGTTCCCAATATCAAAGCCTCATACATAAGCGCCAGAGCCGAATATTATTTTTCCGACAATACGTATCTTTTACGAACCATTGCCTTTGAAAGGAATTTTTATTCCCCATTGACAAAATGGGCAGGGGGCATTTTTTTTGGGCAACAGATCGCTTCGGTTTCCTATGTTCAGCAAGACACCATTCTTCACGTATCCGCGCGCAACAATATCCAGGACTACTGGGGTGCATGGTCATATCAATTGTTTAAAGGAAATTCGGTAAAGGACCGAACCAGTAATCTTATCCTGTCGGGACGGCTGCTTGTAGATAAATATCCGGAAAAATCCGGGGAATCGATGCCTGCAAATGTATTCAACAGCCAAACTGTTTTGTTTGCCGGCATAGGTTTTACTTCGCGGCAATATATCCGCGACAGGTACATTTTTGAATTTGGAAAAATTGAGTTCGTACCGATAGGGCGGTCTTTTGGCATAACAGGAGGTTTCGATGTTAAGCAGCAGGACCGCTGGTATCTGGGATTGCAGGCCGCATGGGGTAATTATTATCGGTTTGGCTACCTGAGCACGCATCTCGAATATGGTACATTTATAAAAGGATCAAGCTTTCAGCAGAGTGTGTTCACCGGTCGGTTAAATTACGGCACATCACTGTATCAATTGGGGAATTGGAAAGTAAGGCAGTTTTTTAAACCAACAGTAATTATTGGTTTAAACAGGTTTCCCGGTGATGACCTCACTTTTAAAGAAGATATGAAAGGTTTTGAAGAGCTTGCTTATAATGCCACAAGCATGGTGGTGCTAACGCTACAAACCCAAAGTTATGCTCCCTGGAATCTGATAGGCTTCCACTTTGGTCCTTATTTTTTCGCATCCCTGGGAATGCTTGGCGACGAATCAACAGGATTTAGCAGAAGCCGGCTCTATTCCTTTTTTGGTTTGGGCGTTTTAATAAAAAACGATTATTTGATCTTTAGCAACTTTCAGTTTTCGCTGGCATTTTATCCTTTTGTTCCAAGCAAAGGAGCGAGTATTTTCAAAACAAATTCATTTATAACCACAGATTATGGTTTCAGAGGTTTTGAGATATCAAAGCCTGCCGTAGTGACCTTCAATTAGGCTCAGACGTCTTCTAAATTATGCTTACGCTTTTGACTCAGATTCCTGAAGAAGGAAGGAGTTAACCCCGTAATCTTCTTGAACTGATTGGAAAGATGTGCTACACTGCTGTATCCAAGCTTGTAGGAAATCTCCGTAAGATTAAGCTCGTCATACAATATGAGTTCTTTTGCCTTTTCAATTTTGTTAATTATAATAAACTGCTGAATGGTAATACCTTTCACTTCCGAAAACGTATTGGCAAGATAGGTGTAATCGTATCCCATTTTTCTGCTGATGTAATCAGAATCATTTTCCTTAGGCACCTCATCAGAATAATGAATCATTTCCGTAATCACGTTTTTTACTTTTTCAATTAGAATTGCTTTCTTATCGTCCATTACCTCCAGGCCCGACTTTAACAGATTTACTTTCAACTGCTCGCGCTGTTCCACTGTTATATCCTCCAGAAAGTTAACCACGCCAAGATCGACCACGACATATTTCAGCCCCAGCTTTTTCAGCTCCTCCTTTACCATCATTATGCACCGGAGGCTCACCATGTATTTTACGTAAAGCTTCATTGCTGCAAAGGTATTATAGTTTTTTTAAAAAAAAATTTACTCCCCAACTGATTGATTTCTCATGTCATTTCCTTTCATTTTAATAACTTTTAACGCTGTCTCGGTGGCTAATTTATTTCTACGCAAGTGGTACTAAAGCAGATTATTTAATTTTGCCAAAACGGAACAAAATTTCTAACGACAAAACTCAATCAGCTATGCATAAAGAAATTCCAAATCACTACCAGCGTATTGCAGAACAATATCCTGAATTTTTAAAGGCAGTCGAAAACTTGGGCGCAGCCACCAAAGGTGCGGGAACACTGAGCGAAAAAAAGGCCAATCTGGTGCAACTGGCCGCGGCCGTTGCCATCCGCAGCGAAGGCGCCGTTCACAGCCATACACGGCAGCTTTTGCAATCCGGTAACGATGCCGCCGAAATCCGTCACGCCATCATCCTGCTCACCTCCACCATTGGCTTCCCGGCGGTGATGGCTGACCTTTCATGGGCCAACGATGTAATCAGGGAATTTGAATAAAGCTAATCCACGAACACTTTGGTAAAATCGTAAGTGGTATATTCAAGCCTGTCGGCTACCTTGAGGGTAAATCCGTGTACCTGCCCATCTTTCACAACAAAAGGAAACACTTCGGTGCCCATGCGCGACGGATAATAGGTGCACAAAAACCTGTCGCCGGAAAGATGCTGCAAAGTTGCTTTCAGGTCGGGATTATGTTCGAACTGGATCAGCAACGAATCGCCCGATACGCTTACGCGGATGCTCCCGTAGATTTCATTATGGTAGGGACCGGAAAACACATTGAGCGGCAACGAAGGCTGGAAATTCATCGCCACCGTATCGCGCCATTGTTGAATTTGTTGGTTTGCATTGTGCTGCCGCCGATTGTAAAGCTGCAAATATCGGCTGCTGTAATTGCCAAAAGGTTTATCAAGAAAAGCGTCGAGAATTTCGTCTTTCAACGCATCGTAAAACCAATTCTCGTCGGAGTTGGTTAACACCACGATGCCGAGATTCATTTCCGGAACCAACGTAACGCCTGTAAAAAAACCCAATATGCCACCGCCATGCGAAACCACTTCCACCTCTTTGTATTCATCGATGGACCAGCCGAGTCCATAAAATGAGTTGCGCCTCTGGATGGTTTGTGGATAACGTGTTTTGCGAATTACTTCATAAGGAATTACCTGTCGACCCTCGTAGCGACCGCTGTCGAGCTGGGCAATAGCCCAATGGCTAAGATCATTTACCGACGAACTCATCGAAGCCGCCGGACCGATCACATCGATGTTTGTATGTGGAAATACCGTGAGTACACCTTGCTGAAGCGTATGCGCAGAAGCTATATTTTGTTGCTGTTGCAAATTTTCTGAGAGCATCAATGTGCGATTCATGTCGAGCGGCTGCAGCAACTGGTTTTCGATAAAATTATTCCACGGCTTTCCTGTGATACTTTCGATACATTGGCCTGCCCAAAAATAGCCTGCATTGCAATAGCCGTAACGCTCACGAAATTCGTATTGGGGAATTATTAAAGGGAACTTTTCGTAAATCTCTTCGGTTTTCAGATTGGAATAAAAGTACAGAAAGTCGCGCTGAAAAGTACCCAGCCCCAGCCGGTGCGAAAGCACATCGGCAATGGCGACATGCTGTGTCACCCAGGGATCGTTCATGGCAAAGCCGGGCACATGATCCACTACTTTGTCGGTGATTTTGCATTTTTTCTGATGCTCGAGCATGGCCACTGCGGTGGCTGTAAATGATTTGGTATTGCTGGCGATCATAAAAAGCGTATTGGCATCCACCGAATCGGGCAGGCGATGATCGCGCAATCCATAACCTTTGGCCACGAGCACCTTGCCGTCTTTAACAATGGCCACCGCCACTCCGGGCAGGTTCCAGTCGGCTAAAGCATCGAGCACGTATTGGTCGAGATGCTCACTTACAAATTCAGGAACAGCGGCAGACTGCTGCGCCTGCGCGGTGATTCCGACGCTAATCAGCAGCAAGGAAAGGGATAGTAAAAAGTAGTAGTGTTTCATTTTTGATAAATAAATATTACAGTTTTAAATAGAACATCCTTTTCGGGCTTCAAAATTAGCAATATCACCGAAAACATTTAAAACAATCACTTACCAAACCCATGCGTTGCCCGGTTCGTCACGAAGATTTGAGGAAATCGACATTATGAGGGATTTGCCTTTCGGCATGAAACGCTTACTTTTGCAAATCCAAAAAAATAATCATTGAACACAGCAGAGATTCTCGAACATTATACCAGCAACAGCCAGGTACGGCAGATGGCCGAACTGCTGCTACAAGAGCAGTTACAGCGGGTGCATCTGTCGGGCGGCAAGGGATCGCAACGCGCTTTTGTAGCTGCCAGCGTGATGCAAACTCTCAAAGGCACGCAGGTTTTTGTCCTTCCCGACAAGGAATCGGCAGCCTATTTTCATAATGATCTGGAAAGCCTCTTTGGCGAGCGCGACAAAGAATACAGCAGACGCAAGGTGCTCTTTTTCCCTACCTCTTACAAAAGGCCTTATGAAATAGAAAAAACGGATGCTTCCAATATTTTGCTGCGCAGCGAGGTGCTCAACAAGCTGCACGGACGGAAGCACAACTTTGCCGTTGTAACCTATCCCGAGGCGCTGGCCGAAAAAGTGGTGACCAAACTGGTGGTCGCCAAAAATACGCTGAACATTAAAAAAGGCGACCGCCTCACGCTGGAGTTTACGCAGGAAGCGCTTGCCGATCTAAAATTTGACCTTGTGGATTTTGTGGTAGAACCCGGACAATATGCTGTTCGCGGCGGCATCATCGACATCTTTTCTTTTTCGAGCGACTACCCGTACCGCATCGAATTTTTTGGTGATGAGATCGAATCCATCCGCACTTTTGAGCCGGGCAATCAGCTCTCGCTAACAATGCACAACAGCGTATCGGTGATGCCCGACCTGCAGAAACGCGACCAGAGCGAGGAGAAAATTCCTTTTACATCCTTCGTAGCCGCCGGCACCACTTTCTGGTTCGACGATATGCATTATACCTTTGAAAGGATGAATCTGGAGATGGACAAAGCGCTGGAAGCTTTCGATATTTCTGTATTAAAAATAAAAACCGATCCGCACCAATTCTTTATTAATGGCGACACTTTCGTAGCTCAGGTGCTGGAGTTTTCGGTTGTCGAATTTGGTACCGCCACCATGCTCGACGCCACCGCCAACTTCCATTTCGATGTGTTTCCGCAGCCCTCTTTCAACAAGAATTTCGATCTTTTTATAAAACAGTTACACCAAAACACGCTTAACGGCCTCGACAATATAATATTTGCAACCAGCCTGAAGCAGGTGGAGCGGCTGAATGCCATCCTGAGCGACGCCATCAAAAAAGACAACACTCCAAGCCATCTCGAATACGAAGCCATTGCTTTGCCGGTGCACGAAGGCTTTATGGACAACACGCTTAAGCTGGCGCTATTTACCGATCATCAGATTTTTGACCGGTACCACCGTTTTCATCTTCGCGAAAGCAACAAAGGACGTCAGGCGCTGACGCTAAAAGAAATTTACGACCTGCAGCCCGGCGACTTCGTTACACACATCGACCATGGCGTTGGGCGCTTCGATGGTCTCGAAACGGTGGATAATCAAGGCAAAGAGCAGGAAGCCATACGTTTGGTGTACCAAAATGGCGATCTGCTTTATGTGAGCATCCACTCGCTGCATCGTATTTCTAAGTTTGTAGGAAAAGAAGGGATGCCGCCGACACTCAACAGATTGGGTTCAAATAATTGGAACCGCCTGAAGGAGCGCACCCGGAAAAAGGTGAAGGACATCGCCCGCGAGCTGATCAAGCTTTATGCTGAACGGAAGCGTGCCAAAGGCTTTTCCTTTGCACCCGACTCCTACCTGCAGCACGAGCTGGAAGCATCGTTTATTTACGAAGATACTCCCGACCAATACACGGCCACGCAGGACGCCAAAAGCGACATGGAAAAAGAATATCCGATGGACCGGCTGGTTTGTGGTGATGTAGGATTTGGAAAAACAGAAGTGGCCATGCGCACCGCTTTCAAAGCAGTTACCGACAGCAAACAGGTGGCTGTAATGGTGCCCACCACCATCCTAGCTTTGCAACATTATAAAACTTTCAAAAAACGACTTAAAGACTTTCCTGTAAACGTCGAATACATCAACCGCTTCAAGTCGGCCAAAGAGCAGTCGCGCATTATCGAAGAGCTGGAAGAAGGCAAAATTGATATCCTCATCGGCACCCACAAGCTGGTGTCAAAAAAAATAAAATTCCGCGACCTGGGGCTGCTCGTCATCGACGAGGAGCAGAAATTTGGTGTAAGTGTAAAAGAAAAGCTCAAGCAAATGAAGGTGAATGTGGACACGCTCACCCTCACCGCCACGCCCATTCCGCGCACGTTGCAGTTTTCGCTGATGGGTGCCCGCGACCTTTCGGTAATCAACACACCGCCGCCCAACCGCATCCCCATCCATACCGAAGTGCGCGGCTTTGGCGAAGAGGTCATCAGCGAGGCCATCAATTACGAAGTGTCGCGCAACGGGCAGGTTTATTTTGTGCACAACCGCGTACAAAATATCGCCGAAGTAGCCGACATGCTCCGCAAGTTTTGTCCCGGCGTAAAAATCGGAATTGGCCACGGGCAGATGGACGGGAAACATCTGGAACAGGTGATGCTCGACTTTATCGAAGGCGACTACGATGTGCTGGTAGCTACCACCATCATCGAAAACGGGCTCGACATTCCCAACGCCAACACCATCATCATCAACGACGCCCAGAACTTCGGCCTGAGCGACCTGCACCAACTACGCGGGCGCGTGGGACGTGCCAACAAGCAAGCTTTTTGCTACCTGCTTTCCCCGCCACTGTCCTCCCTCACCACCGAAGCCCGCAAACGCTTGAAAGCCATCGAGGAATTTTCTAATCTTGGAAGTGGCTTCAACATCGCCATGCGTGACCTCGACATCCGTGGCGCCGGAAACCTGCTGGGCGCCGAACAAAGTGGTTTTATCTCCGACATCGGCTACGAGATGTACCACAAAATTTTGGATGAAGCCATGCTTGAGCTGCGCGAAGAGGAATTTAAAGATGTCTTCAGCGATCAGCCCCCACGCGACTTCGTTACCGACTGCCAGATAGAAACCGACCTGCAAATTCTTATCCCGAAAGATTATGTAGCTGTAACCACCGAGCGACTTAGCCTTTATAAGGAACTCGACAACGTGGCCAGCGAAGAAGCGCTGCAACGTTTTGCTAAGCGCCTCACCGACCGCTTTGGAGCTTTCCCTGCCGAAGTGGACTCGCTCTTCGATACGATCCGCGTGCGCTGGATAGCCCGCAAGATAGGTCTTGAAAAAGTAGTTTTGAAAAATGAAAAAATGATTGGATATTTTGTGGGAACCCAGGAGTCGGGGTATTACCAGTCGGAGGCTTTTGGATTCGTCCTCAACTACATGAAAAATAACCCGGTGGCTTTTCGCATGCACCAGACAGAAAGCAAGCTGCGGCTGATTTTCGACAAAGTGCCCGATGTAGCCACAGCGCTCAAAAAACTACAACCGCTCCTCAAGTCTGGCCAGGAAGTGCCAGCTTAGTCTTTGGGATTGTCGTCCGGTTTCTCGTCGTCTTTTACACCATCTTTAAATTCTTTGATACCCTTGCCGATGCCACGCATCAGTTCCGGTATTTTGCGTCCGCCGAAAAGCAGCAGAATCACTACCAGAATAACGATGATCTCGAAAGCTCCGGGCGCCCAAGCGGTGATGATATGGTAATTCATAAAGATGAATTTTTATGTGTGGATGGCAAAGATAGAAAATTACGGAAGAAAGGCGCAAAGAGCAAGGCGCAAAGAGCAAGGCGCAAGGCGCAAAGAGCAGGACGCAAGGCGCATAGAGCAGGGCGCAAGGCGCATAGAGCAGGGCGCAAGGCGTAAAGAGCAAGGCGCAAGGCGCATAGAGCAGAGCCTTTCCCCGTCGAATCTCCGATTCCGTAGCCCAGCAATTCATGGCTGGGATTTGAAGCGATCAAACAATTCTTTTTTTCAGGGCGTTTACGCCCTTACAGAATTTCAATTTTGTGCACCATTCGTTACGAAATTTGATTAATAATTGATTTATGAAAAGGGCATAAATGCCCTGAACTTTTCCTTAAATCGTCTCGAAAACTCAGGCTTAAAACCTGGGCTACGGAAAGAATTACAACAATTAATATCAGAACTAAATCACTTTAAACCGAGACTTCCACGGCCTTCCTTAAAGCAATCCGATCAATCTTTTGGTTAGGAGTTTCCGGGATTTTATTAATAAAAATAATTTCTTTGGGAATGGCAAACCGCTCCAATGCTTTAGAAATATTGGCTTTCAGTATTCGAGTATTTTCTACTTCCCACTTCTCATCTTCGATCACCAAAACCACTTTTTCACCCAGTCGTTCGTCGGCAACGCATGAAATGGCAAATCGCTTTGGAATAAAAGTTTCGATTTTCGCTTCGAGCACTTCTGGAAAAAGATTAATGCCACCGGAAATGATCATCTGATCGTAGCGCCCCAGGATACGGAAAGTGTCGGGAGTGAGCAGTTCAGCTACATCGTTGGTATGAACCGGCACTGAGGCAACATCCGGAGCGTCAATAATCAGCCGTTGGTGGCTGTCGGTAGAAATATTTACGCCCGGTAAGAGATGAAACACCTCGTCGGGAATCTGTCCGTTGAGCTGCTGCATGGCAATATGCGAAACGGTTTCTGTCATGCCATAGGTATGAAAAGTGCGGTTGGTCAAGGTTTTAATTTTATTTCTTAAAGCAAATCCAATGTCGCTGCCACCGATGATCAGGTTTCGGATATTGTTGAGTTTTGCTTCGCCAGCTTTGGTTTTTAATAATTCGTGTACCTGCAAAGGCACCATCGCGGCAAAATCGAAACGCGCATCAGGAATATTCTGCAGCGGGTTGTCTGCGGGTTCTGTGATGAAAAGATTCAGCTCAAGCGTCATCGCCCTTACGAGCATCATTTTGCCGGCAATATAATCTGCCGATAGGCAAAGCAAAGCACTGTCTCCTTTTTTTAAATCTAAAAATGCACCCGTTTTCAGCGCACTGTTCACCATGTGCTGCTTGCTAAGCTGCAACTGCTTTGGCTGGCCGCTGCTGCCGCTTGAAGGAACGATGATGTGGCTTTTGTCGTCGAGCCATTGCATTAGGAAACTGAAGATGCTCCGGCGCCAAGGTTCGGTTTGCTTCATCGACAGCTCTTCGGTGCAATAATCACGCAGCGCCTCGCCTTCGCGATATTTTCCTTGAAACGTTATTCCGTTGATATTTCTGTGATCGATCATTTTAAGTTTTTAAATCATTTTTCAATATTTGAATCGTGGCGTTTGGACGAGGCTGCGGTGGCTGCGGTGGCTGAACTTGTCGAAGCCAGCTTGTCGAAGCCCTCGTCCTGTTTATTTTTACAGACTGTACCTGTTCAATCAAAATTTGCAAAAAGCAGGCTAAGCCTGCAAAAATAGATTCAGCTTAGGCGGTGGTTGAGCGTTGGTTGGTTGGTGAGCGTAGTCGAACCAAGTCGAAACCAGCCTAAGCTGAACGCTAACAATGCTTCCTTCTGACTACTTTTCTAATGCCATCTGGGTTTTAAAATCCCAACATCTTTCCGGTTTATAAAAAAGTTGGCCTGATTCGATCTCAAGCGGAGACGGAATATTGTTAGTAAAAAGCTGTCCGGTGCCGAGGCCTTGCGGAATGGTTACATTTTTACGGAAAGTATATTGCGCAATGGCACTTAGCCCAACATTGCTTTCGAGCGCTGAGGTAATCCACCAACCAATGTTGCGCTCCGCCGCCAACGCTATCCATTCGTCACAGCCGGCCATGCCGCCGTGCAGCGAAGGTTTCAGAATGATATACTGCGGCTGCAAGGTGTCGAGCAGGTTTTCTTTTTCAGCGAAAGCGTTGACACCAATCAGCTCTTCGTCGAGCGCTATGGGCAACGGCGCGTGTTTACAAATTTCGGCCATCAATGGCCACTGCCCCTGCCGCACCGGCTGCTCGATACTATGCACATCCAATCTTGCGAGCTGCTGCAACTTTTCCATTGCGTCATCAGCACCAAAAGCGCCGTTGGCATCTACGCGTATCTCGATGGCAGCGGAATCATATTGCTTTCGCAATGCAGCAATCAGTTGCAACTCTCGATCAAAATCAATGGCGCCGATTTTTAATTTTATGCAACGATACCCTTGTTCTATTTTTTGCGAAAGCTGCTCCTGCATGTATTCTGCATCGCCCATCCAAATCAAACCATTGATGGGAATGCCAGCTCGGCCGGTCGTAAATTCAGAAGGGAACAACACCCGGTCAGCACCATTTTTTAAATCCAACAATGCCGTCTCCAGACCAAAACGCACCGAAGGAAAATCCTGCAACCCTTCACCGAGCCAAAATTTGTAGTTATTAATATCCTTACATACTTCATTTATTTTCGATTCCAGATCAGGACGGTCATCGCAACTAAGATTGGGCAAAGGCGCTATTTCGCCGATGCCGGTATAATCTGAAGAATCATTTTTTACAAAAATAAACCAACCCTCGCGCGTGGTCATAACGCCACGGGAAGTGCCTGCCGGACGATGAAAATGGAGCTGATATTTTTTAAACCAGGCTTTCATAAGGATATCATAATACCGGCGCCAAAAAGTAATACAAAAGCAAAAGTGGTGAGTGCCAGGTAGCGCAGGAACGGGTCGAGGCGGCGGTGTTCTTTGATGCGGAAAATAGCGATCAATTGAGAGGCAAACAGAGGCAATGTGAGCAAGTAAAGAAACTGCCAGGGCGACACGAAATTAAGCAATGTGTAGGCTATCCCAGCCGTCAAAGCAATGACAATGAGAAGCAGATGATAAATTTTGGCGTTGCGCTCTCCAAGCCTCACGGCAATGGTGTGTTTGTTTGAACGGCGGTCGTTGTCGATGTCGCGCAGGTTGTTGAGGTTAAGCACCCCGGTGCTGAGAAATCCTACTGAAATTGCCATCAGAAAAGTGTCGGCGTTTAGTTGGTGTGCGTTGAGATAATAGGTGCCCAATACGCCGGTAAGTCCGAAAAAGAGAAACACGAAAAGATCGCCAAATCCGCTGTAGCCATAAGCTGTGCGCCCGATGGTGTAGGTTATGGCTGCCGCAATGCTTGCGATGCCCAGCGCCAGAAAGAGCAGGACTTTCCAATTTGCAATTCCCAGACTCGAAACGATAAGAATAATTCCAGAAATCAGCGTAATCAAAGCCACCACTGCCACGGCCATTTTCATTTCAGCCACTTTAATGTTGCCGCTTTGCACGGTGCGCAGCGGCCCCAGCCGGTGTTCGTTGTCGGTACCTTTGAGCGAGTCGCCCAGATCGTTGGCCATGTTGGAGAGTATCTGCAGCAGCAAAGTGGTGACGAGCGCCCAGATGATAATTGAAATATTATACACGCGATCGGCCACAGCCATGAAACTGCCGGCCAGCGTGCTGGAGGCAGCCAGTGGCAAAGTGCGCAGCCGCGAGGCTGAAACCCACGATCTGAAAGTTGCCATTACGGGAATTTGGGATATTTACCAAAGTCGGGATCGCGCTTTTCGAGAAAGGCATGCTTGCCTTCCTGCGCTTCTTCGGTGAGATAATAAAGCAGCGTGGCGTTACCGGCAAATTCCTGCAAGCCCGCCTGTCCGTCGAGGTCGGCATTCAGACCCAGCTTGATCATGCGCAAAGCCATCGGGCTGCGCTGCATCATTATTTTTGCCCATTCTACCACCTCGTCTTCGAGCTGATCCTGCGGCACTACTTTGTTTACCATTCCCGTTTCCAAAGCTTCGACAGCACTGTACTGGCGGCACAAAAACCAAATCTCACGGGCTTTTTTCTGCCCCACGATGCTGGCCAGATACGACGAACCAAAACCGGCATCGAAGCTGCCCACTTTGGGGCCGGTTTGCCCAAAGATGGCGTTGTCGGAAGCAATGGTCAAATCGCAGATTACGTGCAGCACGTGGCCCCCACCAATGGCATAGCCGTTCACCATCGCAATAACGGGTTTGGGCAGCGAGCGAATTTGCTTTTGCACATCGAGCACGTTGAGGCGTGGCACCCCGTCTTTGCCAATGTAGCCGCCGTGGCCTTTCACATTTTGGTCGCCACCCGAGCAAAAGGCTTTGTCGCCGGCTCCTGTGAGTACCACCACCGCTATGCGCTGGTCTTCGCGGCACAGATGCAAGGCGTCACTCATCTCCGCCGTGGTGGTTGGCGTAAAAGCATTGTGGTAGCGCGGCCTGTTGATGGTGATGCGGCCAATACCTTCCCAGAAATCAAACAAAATTTCCTCGTATTCTTTTATCGTTGTCCAGTTTCTATTTTCCATGAGATAAAAAATTTTTATTAAAAATCAAAACCTTCCCGTTTCTAAGTATTTAAAATAGTCGTTGAGCACTTTCGCTGAGCGTCGGCCATCGGTTCGTATTTCGAGCAGCGCAGGAGCTTCCGCATCCGGACCAAGAAACGCGGGCAGTAATTCCGCAAGCGTTTGTTCGTCGGCAGCTTCAAAACATTTAATATCAAAAGACTTTGCCAAAGCGATCGCACTTCGCTGGTGGCGGGCTTCAAAAACAGTTTCAAGATGATCGGTATCCGAAGGGCCGGGGATGATCCTGAAAATGTTGCCGCCGCCGTTGTTAATTACAATGATCCGGAGATTTTTGTTCAGATAATTATTCCACAATGCATTGCTATCGTAAAAAAACGAAAGGTCGCCCACGATGGCCACAGTCAGATTTTCAGAAAGATGCGCTGCTCCCGCGGCTGTGGATAAACAGCCGTCGATGCCGCTGGTACCTCGGTTGGCAAAATGACGCATCCCTGCAAGATGATCGAAAAGCTGACCATAACGCACCGGACTGCTGTTGCCCAGATGCAGATCGGCAGGCTGAGGCAGCTCGTCGAAGATTAGCGCGTAAGCTTTAAAATCAGAAAACGGGCATTGCTTTAAAAATTCGCTGTGCCGCCGGTTGGCAATGGCGCACTGCTCTTTCCATTGCTGATGATAATCACTCTTTCCTTCCTGCAAAAGCGACGCAATCTGATCAAAAAAAGCGGAAACTTCAGCGTGGATGCTGTGCATCAGGCATTGGTATGTATCGGGATGATCGGGCGAAGCATTTACATGCAAATGATGCGTTGGCTTATGCTTTCGCAGAAATGTTTTGATGCGCTTGCTCACCACCGCCTCACCAAAAGTGATCAGTAGCGTGGGCGCAAAATCTTTCTGGCGGTCGCCAATGACTGACAGTAGTTTATCGATGCACGCAACACCGTTTTCGTTATTAAGATTTGAAATATTTTCTGTCAACAAAATGCATTGCGGCAACACGGCAATTTTGCGCAAAGCGTCATTCATTATGATGTCGCCATTATTTTGTCCGGCCAGCAGCATTACATTTTCAGTAGTATTAATAAGATCGGCTATCTGCCGGAGATCGTCATCAGCAACCGAATATTTTAGCTTCGGCTGATGAATAATGCGTGGCTTTTCGGGTTCCATTTCCGTAATGCCATAAAGCGGTTCGGCAAACGGCAGATTGATTTGCACAGGCCCTGGGACGGGAAAACGGCATTTATTGATAGCTTCATTAATCAGCCGGTTGGTCATCCAGCGGCTGTCGGCAGTGTCGTGATTTTGTGGCAACTCATAACTTCCGCGGATGAAATTGCGAAAAGCATCCCGTTGGCGGATGGTTTGTCCGTCGCCCTGATCGATCCATTCGGTGGGGCGGTCGGCGGTAAGGATTAACAAAGGAACCTTCTGATAAAAGGCTTCCGCAATGGCCGGAGCATAATTGAGCATGGCAGTGCCGGAAGTGCAGGCTATGGCAACGGTGCGCCCGCTCTGATTGGCCATCCCCAAAGCAAAGAAGGCGGCGCTACGTTCGTCCACAATGGTGAAGCAGTTGAACTCATGCAACGAAGCAAATGTGTTGATGAGTGGCGCATTCCGCGAACCTGGCGAGAATACTACCTCCACGATGCCTTTCGCCCGCATAATCTCCGCAAGCAGTTGTGCGGAATATTTATCAGAAATCATCATCATTTGTTTTTAAAATCATTCAGTGCGCGCCCCATGCTGGCCATTTTCATTTCAGTTTCGTGCCACTCCTTTTCCGGGTCTGAACCGGCGGTTATGCCTGCACCGGCGTATAGAAGATTGCCTTCACCAAGTAGCTTCATGCAGCGCAAATTGACGTAAACATCCGTTTGCCCGTTTATGTTGAGCATGCCCAGAAATCCGGAATAATAGGCGCGGTTGTGTTTTTCAGTTTTTAAAATATAATCCTTAGCAATATCTGCCGGCATGCCACAAACCGCCGGGGTAGGATGCAAAGCTTGCAGCAACTTACCGGCATTGCCGGATTTAAAAGAAATTTCAGTGCAAATATGTTCGATGGCTCCGGCAGTTCGCGTAAAAGGCGCAGCACAATGAATGTCGTTAGCGTCATTACTCACAAGCTTTTCGATGATGTAATCGGTTACGAATTTCTGTTCCAACTGCTCCTTTTCAGGCCATGGCGAAAAAGGTGTTTGCGCAGAATGAGCACGCGTTCCGGCCAGCGCCATGGTTTGATATTCGTCAGCATGTCCGCGCAGCAACAATTCCGGAGTGGCTCCCATCCACCAGCCGGTGACAGACGTATAAAAAAGACAGACAAAAGCGTCAGGATATTTTGACTTTAAAAGCTGAAGCAAACTGCCGGGAGGGATATCCTCGCGACGCTTGACAAATTTTTGTCGCGAAAGCACAACCTTATCTATTTCGCCTTTGCGTATTAATTCGATGGCGTTGCTGCATTGAGAAATAAATTCTTCTTTGGGAGTTTCTACAAAATTCTCATCAGAGCTATTATTAGTAAAATCGAAGCTTCCGCTGAAATCACCAACATACCGTACAATTTCATCTTCCCCCTGCAACAATCCTTTCGGCGAAAGCAGTAAAACCGGATTTTGTTTTGAAACCACAAACGGAGCCATTACAAATCCTGAACGATCATGCAGTTGGCTCAAATCACTAATGTGCTCCGCCTCTCCCTCCTGCTGCACCACAGCCATTGGAATATTACTGCCGGGCAAATACCAGACGGCAAAGCCGGAGGATTCGTTTCGGGCTTTGGCAATAAAACGTTCGATTAAAATTTCCAGACTCATCGCGGAACGATAAAGTTGGTGAGGCGAATCGTAGAGATCAGGCGCTGATTTTGGTCGGTGATGTCGATATTCCAGAGGTGCGTGCGTTTGCCTTGATGGATGATCTCGGCGCGGGCATACACCCAACCTCCCGTTGCCGACCCCACGTGGTTGGCAGTGATGCTACTTCCGCGCACATCATATTGGGAACCATCTATCAGCACAAGTGAGCCAAGTCCGCCAATGGTTTCGGCAAAGGCAATGTTGGCACCACCGTGTAAAATATGGCCGGGACGCCAGGTGCGTTCATCCACGGGCATACGGCCGCACACGTAATCATCGCCAATTTCGGTGTATTCGATGCCCAGGTTTTGTATCATTGTTCCATGGCTGGATTGGTTGAGCTCGGCCAGATTCGTATTTTTATCGATTTTCATATTAGCGCTTCAAATAATTGGATGACTTGCTTTTTAATAAAGTACCTTTTACGACGGGCAAAGGTAAATAAAAAGCCTCCCACGTGCGCGTTTCGTCACATTGGGTTGATGGAATGACTGGAAAAGATGGGAAGGAAGGGGAATTCTTACTTACATAGCAATAAAATAATCGGTGCATTGTGGATGTAGATTTTGTGCTGAAAGTGATTTACATCCAACTGAACATCCAATTTATTCTTGCCACAAAAAACAATGACATTCCTAAATGGAATCGAAAGGTTCATATTTAGTGACTTTTAATAAAAAAAGGGTTACTTAGTTTAACACCAAATAACCCTGTTTTATCAATGATAGTGGAGCTGCAGGGAGTCGAACCCTGGTCCAAACAAGCAGCAATAGAGATTTCTACACGCTTAGTTTATTCTTGATTGTCGGCAACAGGCAGGCAACAAACAGCCAACCTGAAACTTATCTTCTTTGTTTTCGCCACAAGCCCGAAGCTTGCATGTGGCTAGTCTTTAATTGCTTCACCCCGAACTCAGACAGGAAAAAGACTTATCCGCCTGCGGGATGTCTCGTCCTCGACACCTGGTGTCGGGATTGGGCGCTAGTCTACTAAACTTCGACTAGGCTGCGAGAGCGTAGTTATTATTGCCAGTTATGGCTTTAGGAATAGTTGATAACGAGCCACATTCCAAATGCCCGGCATGCTTACTGTACCACTTCCTTGCTGTCAAAACCAATCAGCCCCAAATTTTTCAATGAACGATGAATCTTAAAACGTAACGGCAAAGGTAATATTTTACAGGCTCCAAGTCTTGCAATTATCATACCGGCAAAAACGACACCTCAATGATAAATTCCATGAATCAATAAATCATCCGCCAATAGTCGGAGTAAACAGTTCCAAGTAAATTTCAATATAGAAATTTCAATAACAAAACTGCTCCGGATTTGAAATTTGGAAATTTGGAAATTATTTGACTTTTGGAGCTTGGAATTTACAATTCTACTTTCCGTCCCTTTATCCACCACCTTTTTTATCTTTGCCTTTCATATCAAAAACGACAACTATGCGTATCCCCATTTATCAGATAGATGCTTTCGCAGATAAAGTTTTCAGCGGAAATCCTGCGGCAGTATGTCCACTCCCCCACTGGCCCGATGATGCGCTGATGCAACAAATAGCCAAAGAGAACAACCTTTCGGAAACAGCCTTTTTTGTAAAGTCCGGCAACGTTTATCAAATTCGCTGGTTTACGCCCACGGTGGAAGTAGATTTGTGCGGACATGCAACACTGGCTGCGGCACACGTACTTTTTGAACATCTTGGCTTCTCCGGCGACATCCTCTTTTTGACTTCTCGTAGCGGCAATTTGCGTGTTAAAAAACAAGACGATATGCTGGTGCTGGATTTTCCGGCAGGGTTTTATGAAGATGTAGAAGCACCAACGATATTAAAAGAAGCGGTGGGCAAATCAGTGCTGTACACTGCTGAGGCACTCGATTATCTGATGGCTGTTTACGACAATGAGGATTTTATCAGAACTTTACAACCGGATTTTCAGTTTCTCCGCCAGCTTCCTTATCATGCGGTAATCGTGACTGCGCCGGGAAAAAGCTGCGACTTTGTGTCGCGGATGTTTGCTCCGGCCATTGGCATCGACGAAGACCCGGTGACGGGATCGGCACACACCATCCTCACACCCTATTGGTCGAAAAAGCTGGGCAAGGTGCATTTGCTGGCGCGGCAGATATCGGAACGTGGCGGCACGCTCCACTGCAAAATGTCGGGCGACCGCGTAGAAATTGGCGGCAAAGCGGTGACCTATCTTACCGGACATATTGAAGTATGATGTAAAGCTCCAAAAAACAATAAGACAAGCTCCAAACAAATCTCAATGGCCAGGTTTCGGCTAGTTGGCTTCGACTACGCTCAGCCACCGCAACCAGCTCTACCAGCGGCTATACCAGGGAAATGATCAGCTAAGTTTGAAATTTGAAATTTGGAATTTATTTGTCTTTTGAAATTTGCGAGTTGGAATTTGAAATTTTCTCCTCGCTCCCACTCCACTGCAACGCCATCACCGTAATGTCGTCGGAAGGGGGCTGGTTTCCGGTGAACTTTTTGAGCTGCTGCATCAAGCCGTGCAGTAGCTCCCGGATATCCGCGGCACCATCGCTGGTCAGCACAAGCTCCAGATTTTCTTTACTAAAAAAGATATTTTCACTATTTTCGGCATCCGTTACGCCATCGGTGTAAAGCACCAGCTTATCACCCGCATTCATCTGTAATTTCCCGGTTTTGTAACTCACCTGATCGACCACTCCGAGCGCCGGGCCATGCGTAGCTTTCACCTCATACAATTCGCCTTGCTGCAACAGATACGGATAGTTGTGGCCTGCGTTGCAAAAGTTTATCGCGCCGGTACGTGTGTCGAGCAAACCTATGAAGAAGGTGGTAAAGACTGCATTTTCATTCTGGCTCACCAAAATGTCGTTTATTCTACCTACAATCTTACTGAGACTTTGGGTAGCATAAGCTGCCGAGCGAGTGAGCGTGAGCGCAATGGCCATAAACAACGCGGCAGGAATACCTTTGCCCGCAACATCGCCCATGGCAAAACAAACGGTATGCTCATTAACATCAAAAAAATCGTAGAAGTCGCCGCCAATTTGAAGGGCAGGCTTTAGTGTAGCCGCAATGTTGAAATTTCGGTTTTCACAGAAATTAGTAAAGTCGCTGCGCAAATATCCCATTTGTATGTCGTGAGCCACGCGCAGCTCGCCCTCCACCCGATCTTTGTAACGTTGCGTAGCCATCAGATTTTTGATGTAAGCCTGCAACTCCGTTTGCATGGTTTCAAGCGAATCCTTGAGCACCATCACCTCATCGTTGGAGGGCACTGCGGGCATTTCCACGGTCAGATTGCCCTGACCAATTTCGCGGGCACTTTGCGAAAGCTGCTGCAACGGACGGGTAAGGCGACGGGTAATGAGGAGAATGGTGAAGATTATCAACAAAAAACCGACTATGCCGGTGGCAGTGGTTATAATAGTGGTGAGATAAAGATCGCTAAGCAGGTCACGCTTCGGGAAAACCACCGCCACCGACCATCCCGTTTGCGCCACGGGCATGTAATAAACCAGTGATTTAAAGTTTTCAAACACCCAATCTATGGTAACAAATCCGCTGTGCCCGGCCAGCATTTGATCGGCCAGCATCACCAGATCGGGATTGTTGATTTGTTTGGCTGTTTGATAAATATCGTTCTCAAAATTGGCTTCACCTCTTGGCCGTACCAGCGGTTTACCTTGCTGCGAAAGGATAAAAACATAATCGCGCTGATGCTGTTTTCTTTTTTCTATCACCTCGCGAAGCCAGCTCAGGCGTAGCTCCACTCCTATCATCCCGCGGATACGGGTGCTATCATCCACACTCAAATATGCCGGCACCAGGTAAGCCACACTAAGCTCATTGCCTCCTGCATTTTTATAGGCTTCACTCCAAAATGGTTTATTTTCGGTTTTCAGTCGCATGGCCCATGTGCGGAGTTTTTCAACAAAAGCATTCTCCATCGTGTCGGAATGGGCACCATGCTGATAAAAAAGAAAATTCGGCTGGTTGTCTGTTGGTGAAGTTTTGTCGAAATAAACAGCGAAGCCTCCGGGAATACGCTCATTGTTGGTGGTGAGCAACTGCAACAGGATAGCAATTTCATCGCTGTCAAGCTGATCCTGCGAGAGGTAACCTGCCAAATATTTGGTGGGCAGCTCTACGCGCAAAAGCTCCTGCTGAATCTCACTGACGATGAGTGCCGAAATATTGCGCGCATCTGTATGGGCATCTTCCAGCAGGTTGGAACGTGTAAACCAAAAATTTATGAATACGATTATTATAAAAATAGCCAGCACGATGGCAGAGATGGTATAGGTGAGCCGGGCAGTAAGGCTTCGGTATTTTTTCATGAATACATTTTTATCAATTTTCTCTTCTCCTACTTCAACAGGGTTTCCAGCGTTATTTTTTGCGCCGAAATCGTTGCGGTGTCCTCAAACCTGCAAACAGCAAGTTTGTAATCATCTTCCAGGTTAAGTTGGTTCAGGGTCTCGCTCAACTGCTGACCATTGGCGTAAAGCCTGAACTGTTGCTCTTCGTGTCGCACCACAAAAGTATTGAGCGGGCGGGTAAGACCAGTTCCCAAAGCTTTAAGGTAACTTTCTTTAAGCGTCCAAAGATCGAAAAAAAACGATCGCTGTAATTCCGGAGGCTGAGAGATGAGTTGCGCATATTCTTCTTTGGCAAAAAAACGCCGGGCTACGGCTAGATTCACATCCCTCACCTTTTCCACATCAACACCCACAGGCGCTTCCGACAGCGCCACCACCACCCATTGGCCACTATGCGACACATTGAAATGTATTTCGGGATGCTTGTCGAAAACAGGTTTCCCGATGGGAAGTTTTTCTACTGTCAATTGATTGGCGGGCAAACTGTACATATTTCCTGCCGCCCACTGGAGCAACATCCTGCCCAAAACCTTACGCTGAAACACTGCCCGATGGCCGTATCGCCAGGGTGCCGGTCGCCGTGATGGCTCCAACGCCTGCAACAACGCCGGTTCCGCTTTGTTAAAAACACCTTCATCAGGCAGCATTATGGCATACACTTCAGTCATCTCTTCTATTTTTTACAAATAAAGAAAAGGTTTGTTTATCCTTCCCGTTTATTATAATCAAAAATCATTGTCGTCCGGTAAAAAAATCCTTACTAAAAAAGATTCTTCGCTTCATTCCGAAACCTCAGGATTTCTTCAACATAACGATATGACAAAACCATTTCACAGCCCTAAAGTTGTGGTGTTGATGATTCTATTTTTTTGGAATAGATTTCAATCACTTACAGAAACTTGTCATTGTAGTCCCAATATTTCGGGAAAGAATCTATCGTTAACCAAACAGTTGTATTAAATAAATTAAAAGACAACACACGAATCCGGGCATTCAGCAGTTAATAAAATGCTAAATCCGAGAAGGTGAACCGAAAAGATTTCTTTTTTATTCTACATTTGCAGCCAAATGCTTTAGGGGACAAAGTTTTATTATAATGAATCTGAGATTTCTAATCCTGTTTTTTGTATTTGTATTAGCCAGCTATAATGCGCCTACCAACCAAAACGTGGCGCCCGACAGCAAGCCGCTAACCATACCCGATACCCCCCCGCCACTTCCTGCGTCTTCAATCAGCAAAATAGATTCGCTGGTGGATCGGGTTCTGAGGCGCAACCGTTTTAACGGTTCGGCACTGGTGGCTGTGGATGGTTATCCTGTAGCAGAATACTGCCATGGCTTCGCCAATCTCGACACCAAAGACACCCTGGACGGCAACACCGTTTTTCAGATTGCCTCTGTGAGCAAAAGTTTTACAGCACTCTCGGCACTCATTCTCTACGAACGCGGCCAAATCGATTTGAACGCACCAGTAGTGAATTATATCCCCGAATTTCCCTATCCTAAAGTCACGATAAAACACCTGATGCAGCACACCTCAGGATTACAGAACTACATGTATTTTGTTGATAATTATTGGCCCGAAGAGCAACCCCTCACCAACGAAGATGTGCTGCAACTGCTCATCGATCACAATCCAAACCGCGACTGCTGGCCGGGACAACGACATATTTACAGCAACACCGGCTATGCCATGCTCGCACTGGTGGTAGAGCGTGTATCAGGCAAGCGTTTTTATGAATTTGTACGCGACGAAATTTTCGATCCGCTGGGAATGAACAGCACCTTTGCCTGGAACGCAACAGATACTCAAACATGCCGCATGGCCATTGGCTATGCCGGAAGGTATCGCCGTGGCCGCCACAATCACAGCCCTCTCGACGAAGTATTGGGCGATAAGAGCATCTACAGCACCACCCGCGATCTGCTCAAATATGACCAGGCATTGTATTCTTCTTTGCTTGTAAGCGACACCACCCTGCAGCAAGCCTTCTGCCCTACCGTTACCCGCCGTGGACGCTCCTACAACTATGGCTTTGGCTGGCGCCTGAAAGAAATGAACGGCCACCGCGTAATTTATCACAACGGCCTCTGGAACGGTTTTACCTCAAGCCTCACACGTATTCCCGACGAGCGCATCACAGTGATACTGCTCAACAACACCAACGCACAGGTATCGTCGCTGGTAGAGCAGCTTTACCGTATCATCAGCTGCGAAATAAAACCGCAAACATTACTTGCAAGTAAAAAGTGAAAATATTAGGTGTAAAGATTAATCAAAGAAATAATCTTTATTTTTGTGCCTCATCAACCGAACAATTGCAAAACATATAAAAACAAAACATTATGATTGAAAACATGAACAAACTCGTTTTGGTGCCGACAGATTTTACCCCTGTTGGTGACAATGCCATTAGTCAGGCCGCCGAAGCTGCCCGTTTTTTAGGGTATAAAGTGGTTGTGCTTCACGTAATCGATAAGACCACCAAAGCGCAGCTAAAGAAAGAAAGCCTTGATGAGACCTCGGTAGAAGACAAACTGCAAGCTATCGTCGACGACCTCAAATTAAACTATGGTGTCGAAGCTGAAGGAGTGACACGTGAAGGCAACATTTTTACCACCATCAGCGACGTAGCCAAAGAGCTTGGCGCCAACATACTTTATCTGGGAACCCATGGCAAGGTAGGCATGCAGCACCTCACGGGCAGTTATGCACTCAAAGTAGTTACCAGCTCACCGGCGCCGGTAATTGTGGTGCAAAAACGTTCTTTCAACGAAGGTTATCGCCATATCGTCCTACCTATCACCAGCGATTCGGGACCCTGGGAAAAAACAAAATGGGCAGCACATATTGCCAAGCAATTCCGCTCCGAAATTCACATCTACCAGATGAATGGGCGCGAGATTGATGAAGCCGTAAATCAAATCACTGAATTTTTTGATAAAAATGATGTGAAATACACCGTACGCGAAGCAGCAAAAAACACCAACTTTGCCAAGCAGATCACCGATTATGCCACCAGCAACAATGCTGACATGGTGATGATTATGACCGACCCCGACCAAAGTTTCGCAAAGTTTATCCTCGGCTCGTGGGACGAACAGATTATCTTCAACGCAGCACAAATACCTGTGATGTGCATCAACCCACGCAAGCTCAACTGGCAAAAAATTGTTTCTTATTAAGCTCGTCAATAAAAAATTATCAGGAGCCGGATCACAAACTTCCGGCTCTTTTTGGTTTAATCCTTAGCTGACCAATCATTGATGTCATGGATTTTGAAAATCTGAAAAAGGATGTTTTACAGATGTTGTCGAAAGAGCTTCGGCCGACGCTCTATTACCACGACATCCACCACACCCTCGACGTGTACTCCTCTGCCAAAAGACTGGCGCAGCTTGAAGGCATTAGCCCTGATGAAGAACTGCTGATAAAAACCTCTGCGCTGCTCCACGACTCGGGAATGCTGAGAGCTTACGACGGACACGAGATTGCTTCCTGCCAGATTGCCCGCGAAATGTTGCCACAATACGGCTATTCAGAAGATAGCATTGGCCAGGTGTGCCGGATGATTCACACCACGCGGTTGCCGCAATGTGCCGTCACACTCTCTGAAAAAATTCTCTGCGATGCCGACCTGGACTATCTCGGCAGGGAAGATTATTTTATGATTGCCCAACGACTCAGGCTCGAGTGGAACATGCAAAATACGCGGGTGACGACCCTCAAAGAGTGGTATGAGCTTCAGGTGAAGTTTCTCGAAGTACACCGCTACTTTACCCACTCCGCCAAAGTTACCAGAAACGAAGGCAAGCAAAAAAACCTAATCCAGATTAAAGAAATTCTCTCGATTAAATATTAATATGAATCGCATCACAAGCCTGATGTCAGGCGCTAGCGACAAACTTTTCCCATCAACATGACATCCATTAAAACTTCAATAATAAATTATTGGGATCGCCATCCATTGCTTTCCGTAATGTGGATTGCTGTATTTCTTCGCCTGGTGGCAGTGATTTTTGCCCGCGGTTGGGGCATGCTCGACGATCATTTTCTGGTGATAGAGATTGCACAGTCGTGGATCGACGATGGAAATTTCAACCACTGGCTGCCGTGGGATGCCGAAAACGAAGGCCCAACGGGTCACAGCTTTTTCTACGCCGGCCTGCATTATTATTTCTTCCGATTTCTCGAATGGCTTCATCTCACCGACCCGCAGAGCAAAATGCTGGTGGTGCGCGCACTGCATGGCGCCTGGTCGCTGGTTGTAGTTTATCTTGGTTTTCGCATTGCCCATCGACTGGCCGATGTAAAGGCAGCGCGGCTCACCGGACTGCTGCTGGCGGCTTTCTGGTTTATGCCCTGGATAAGCGTCCGCAATCTGGTAGAAGTTTTTGCCATCCCTTTTCTCATGATCAGTATCTGGATGCTGATGATTAAAAACGAACACCGGCGGGAGTGGTTATGGATTTTAGCAGCCGGCTTTGTAGCGGGGATAGCTTTTTCAGTAAGGTTTCAAACCGCGATCTTTGCCGGTGGTCTGGGACTGGTGTTGCTTTGGCGTCGGGAAATCCGGCAGGCACTGCTCTTCGGAGCAGGCTATTTGGTGGCAATTGCGCTGTTGCAAGGTTTGGTCGATATCATCATTTGGCAACAGCCATTTGCCGAGCTTACCGAATACGTGCGGTACAACATGACAAACCGCTACGGCTACCTTACCGGCGAATGGTACAAATATCTGGTGGTGCTCATTGGCTTCCTCATTCCACCCGTCAGTATTTTTCTGCTTATCGGAATGTTCAAACATCCGCGTAAGTACCTGCTGATCCTGCTTCCAACGCTGCTTTTCCTGGCGTTTCACTCGTGGTTTCCCAACAAGCAGGAGCGGTTTATCATCACCATCATTCCCTTTATCATCACCATCGGAGTACCGGGTTGGCTCGCCATCGTGCGCGACAGTAGCTGGCTTCAGCGCCACCGAAAATGGATCAGCGGAAGCTGGATATTTTTCCTGATCATTAATACTCTTTTATTATTTGCGGTAAGCACCATGTATTCCAAAAGGGCGCCGGTGGAAGCGATGAGTTATCTCAAAAAATATAAAGATATCGAAGCCATCGTAGTGGATAACAGTACGCATGCCAGTGTGCCGCTGATGCCGCAGTTTTATCTGGATCAGTGGGTCGAAATATATGAAGTTACCACCGTGCATCCTGTCGGGCTGCTACCGCGCAGTATGAGTTTTAAAGATATAGAACCCGACTTCGTCCTATTTATCCGCGACGAGGAGCTGCCACAACGGCTGGAAGCGATGCGCGAGCTATTTCCTGAACTTGAGTACGAAACCACCGCCGAACCTGGATTTCTGGATAAAATGCTGCACTGGCTCAACCCACACAACAAAAACGACTGGATTATTATCTACCGGAATATGGGGAAATAATCAAAACAAAATCTATTTTTTCTGCATTTGAAAATTCATTTCGCTATTTTTATCAAAGAACTAAATAGCCCATTGCCTGTTAGGTCTATTATAAAAAACATTTATTTATGAAAAAACTACCATTTTACTTAATGATTTTGCTAATTGCCGGCTGTACGGCAGGCAACAAAACTGACACAAAAACGCCCGCTTCGGCTCAGCTACATCAACAAGCAGTAGGCACCTGGTTTGGTGAAATACCCTGCGACGATTGTGATGCCATCGCCTGGCAGCTCACATTACTTAGCGACAGCACCTTCGACCAGAAGCGCACATTCATCGGGCACGACAGACCAAACGAAATCGGCAGTGGCGCCTGGCGTCTTGACGCCGACAGTACCCTTACGCTCGCTGGCACCGACGAAGTCTCACTATTTTTCGGTGGTGCATACCTCAGGAAACTGCCCATGGAGAGTGAAAAACAAGCTACCGGTCAGCACGAATTTTACAAGCTGTATCGAAAAACCACCGAAACAGACCCTTTTATTAATTATCAAAAAGCTGATGTTGGCATCGATTTCATAGCTACTGGCAACGAGCCTTTCTGGTCGCTGGAAATAGACTTTGAAAACAAAATGGTGTTTGAAGCTCTGGATGCTTTCAGCATCACCACTCCGGCAATCGATCCTGAAGAAGCCACCCATGAAGATACCGTGCGCTACAAAACCCAAACTAAAGCGGGCACACTTGTCGTTGACATAATCCACCAAACCTGCACCAACAATATGTCGGGCGATAAAAGCGAATACAAAGTCGATGTACAGGTAAAATCCTCCACTGACAAGAGGTTTAAAAACTATTCAGGCTGTGGAAATTTCCTTGGCAACTATCGCCTCAACGGTGCCTGGCAGCTGCACCGAATGGGCAACAGCAACATTGCTCCCGGTGGCGACCAAAAAATCCCTACCCTGCACATGTCTATCAATCATCATCTGGCGTATGGCTTTAGCGGCTGCAACCGTTTCACCGGCAAATTGGAGAGTAGCGCCGACAGCCTCACCTTAAGCTATGTGGCTTCTACCCGCATGGCCTGTCACGACGATACGCTCGAAAATCACTTTCTGAAAATCATTTCCGAAAAGACACTTCCTTTCCGCGTAAGCGAGAACACACTGCTTTTGGGCAGCGGCGAAGATGTGCTTTTGTTTGGTAAGTTGGAGGAATAAGCTGCAAAGAGGCATTATGCCTTTATTTTATAATAAAAAAGGCCTTCTTATTATTTTTAAGAGGCCTTTTTTTTGCGATTGAATAATCAGCTTAGTCGCGGCGCCCAAGGAAAATCATCAGATAATACATCAAGGTGGCAAGCGATGCGAGTGCGGCTACGACATAAGTCATGGCGGCAGAACGCAGGCTGTCTTTGGCCATACCATGCTGCTGCGACGAAACGATGCCACTGCTTTCGAGCCACACCAGTGCCCGTCGCGAAGCATCGATCTCCACAGGCAAGGTGATAAAACTAAACAACGTGGTGGCGCCAAACAGGACGATACCAATGAGCAGCAACTGCGGGAAAACGTTAATGAGCAAAATGCCGGCCAGCAGCACCCACTGCACCCATCGTGAACTGAAACTTACCACCGGCACCAGCGCCGAACGCATTTTGAGCCAGGCATAGGCCTGTGCGTGCTGCAGCGCATGCCCCGTTTCGTGCGCCGCTACAGCAGCAGACATTACACTGCGTCCCCGATAAATTTCCGGACTCAGATTGATGGTACGGTTGACGGGGTTATAATGATCGGTGAGTTGTCCTTTTACCGATCCAATCTTTACATCATGGATGCCATTCTGGCGCAGCATCTCGGCCGCCACCTCATGGCCCGTCATACCCCCAGCCAAAGGAATCTTTGAATACTTGGCAAACTTCGCTTTGAGCTGCGACTGTACCAACCAGCTAAGCAGCATAAACACCCCGAAAATAATCAGATAGATCATCATTGCTATTAATTTTTTAAAATGTCGGCAGGGTTTGCAAATTGTTTGCCAGAGGCAGGCTTTGGCAGATACAGCAATCTTTGCGGCAAAATTGGTCGAAACGACTTATTTTATCATCTTCATAAAATCATCTTCGCTGATGATCTTTATCCCAAGCTTCTCGGCTTTGGCAAGTTTGGCAGGTCCCATGTTTTCGCCGGCCACTACATAATCGGTGTTGCCGGAGATGGCGCTAAGATTTCGGCCACCATTGGCTTCGATGACTTCTTTGATGCCGTCGCGCGAGTAGTTTGCAAAGGTTCCACTCACCACGAATGATTTATTTCCAAGCTTCTGTGACGCTGCTTCGGCGGGCTTTTCCATTTCCATCTGCAGACCATATTCTTTGAGCCGGCTCACCAGCTCCTGATGTTCGGGACGTGAAAACCATTCGAGTACACTGCCGGCAATGCGGTCGCCGATTTCGTGTACCGCCACCAGCGATTCATAATCTGCCTGCATCAGCGCCTGCATCGAACCAAAATGCTCGGCCAGTTTGCGTGCAACGGTTTCGCCCACAAATCTAATCCCAAGGGCAAAGAGCACACGCTGAAACGGAATTGCTTTTGAAGCTTCGATGCCCTGCAAGATTTTTTCGGTGGCACGTTTCTGAAAACTTACGATGCGCTCTTTGCGGTCGCCCTCGGCGGGAAACACTTTTTCTAATCCAAAGAGTTTTTCATAATTCAGCGCATACAAGTCGGCAGCATTTTCCACCAGGCCTTTGTCGTAAAGCAACTCTATCTTTCCCTCACCCAGGCTGTCGATATCCATAGCGCGGCGACCGATAAAATGCTCGAGCTTGCCTTTTATCTGCGGCGGACAGTGGTCTTCGTTGGGGCAGTAGTGGGCAACTTCGCCAGGCTGTCGCACCAGGTCAGTTCCGCATTCGGGGCAGTTTTTTATAAACTCTGTGGGAGGTGCCTCAGCAGGACGATTGTCCAGATCGACGCCTGTAATTTTAGGAATTACCTCGCCCCCTTTCTCAACAAACACGCTGTCGCCAACGCGCACGTCGAGCTGCTGCATGATGTCGGCGTTGTGCAATGACGCGCGTCTTACGGTAGTTCCGGCCAGCAGCACCGGCTCCAGGTTGGCCACCGGCGTAACGACACCCGTCCTTCCCACCTGATAGTCGATGGAGAGCAACCGTGTAGCTTCCCGCTGCGCCTTGAATTTGTAGGCAATGGCCCAGCGTGGCGACTTAGCCGTAAAGCCCAGTTGGTCCTGTTGGCGATAGCTATTCACTTTTATCACCACCCCGTCGATATCGAAATCCAGTTTGGTGCGGGCGGAATCCCAATGGTTGATGTAATCAAAAATTTCGTCGATGGTTTTGCATCGCCCAATATGATCGCTCACATTGAGTCCCCATTTGCTGGCAGCCATTAGATTGTCGTAATGATTGTCGTGCGGCAATTCTTCTCCCAGAACAAAATAGATCATGCAAGTGAGACGGCGTTTGGCTACCTCTGCGGAGTCCTGCATCTTAAGGCTGCCCGAAGCGGCGTTGCGCGGGTTGGCAAAAGGCGCTTCATCGTTTTCGGCTTTGAGACGATTCAAGTGTTCAAAAGAAGTGTGCGGCATCAGCACCTCACCGCGAATCTCAATATCTTCCGGCCAGCTTTTGCCATGGAGTTGCAAAGGCACACTGTGGATGGTTTTAACATTGTCGGTTACCTCGTCGCCGGTTTCGCCATCGCCACGGGTAACGCCCTGGGTAAGGCGTCCGGCTTCATAGCGCAGACCAATGGCCACGCCATCGTATTTCAGCTCACACACATACTCCACTTCGCCGGAGATGTTTTTGTGGATACGCTCGATAAAATCACTCAACTCTTCACGCGAATAGGTATTGCCCAGCGAAAGCATCGGATAGCGGTGCCTAACCTGATTAAATTCTTTATTAATCTGTCCGCCTACACGCTGCGTGGGCGAGGTAGGATCGGTAAGCTCCGGAAACTGCTTTTCGAGCGCTTCGATTTCTTTGAGCTTTTGATCAAAATCATAATCTGAAATTACGGGCTGCGACAGTACGTAATATTTATAGTTGTGCTCGTGTAGTTCACGGCTCAGCGCTTCTATCTGCCGGCGGGCTTCCTCTTGAGTCATTGGTTACTGATTTTTATATTTTTGTGGCCAAAGATATAGAAAAGCAAAAGGTTATGAACCTGAAGGATTCTGGCAGCAAAATGGAAAAGCCTGATTGATGGGTTTTAATAACTGAACCCCAGCGGAGTTACCTATCTTGCGTTTTTTTCAGTTCATCAACAAATCAATCAAAATATATTAGCTGATAAGAAACATCGAAAAGTACTGTGGAAAAGTATTTTATTTGCAATTAACCAGACATCAATTAAGCTATCATGGTATCATTTTTAAGTGCGCTTAAATATTAGAAACTTTTAATAAAAAATGGAAACAGAGAACTTTCTATTTGCCTTTGGGCTTACGCTTTTGGCAGGTCTCTCGACCGGCATTGGGAGCGTGATGGCACTGCTTTCGCGGAAGTTTAACCCAAAGTTTCTGGCCGGCTCGCTTGGCTTTTCTGCCGGGGTGATGATCTACGTTTCGTTCGTTGAGATTCTTTCAGAAGCCAAAATTTCGCTTGTGGGGGCACTTGGGGAAAAAATGGGAAATGTTTATACCGTCGTTGCTTTCTTTGCCGGCATAGCGCTGATAGCAATAATCGACTATTTGATTCCCTCATTTGAAAACCCGCATGAGATCAAAAATATAGAAATGAAAAACCTCGACCCCGCCACCGACAAGAAGCTTTTGCGCATGGGTCTGTTTTCAGCGCTTGCCATTGGCATCCATAATTTTCCTGAAGGCCTGGCCACTTTTATGGCAGCTTTGTCCGATCCGACTCTCGGGGTGAGTATTGCGGTAGCCATTGCCATCCACAACATTCCTGAAGGAATTGCGGTGTCGGTTCCCATTTATTATGCAACCAAAAGCCGTAAAAAGGCTTTTTGGCTTTCATTTCTTTCAGGGCTTGCTGAGCCAGTAGGCGCTTTGCTTGGCTATTTTATCCTGATGCACTTTTTCAGTGAATCCACCTTCGGGGTCATCTTCGCAGGCGTGGCGGGCATCATGGTCTATATCTCGCTCGACGAGCTTTTGCCCACCGCCGAAGAATATGGCGAGCACCACATTGCCATTGGCGGAATGATAGCCGGCATGGTGGTGATGGCAATAAGTCTGCTGCTGTTTATCTGATGAGATTTTTTGTAGCTGGCGCCTGCTCTGGTAGAAATAATCTATTTTTGAAATCACAGCAAGAATATTCTCTACCACACTCTGAATTCGATGTTGAGATAAAGAAATGCTTCGTTGTCTGAACTTGTAGCATACGGAAACCACTCCTGATAAGACAATGCTGTGCGCACTTTGGAAATAGGCCTGTACTCAACGCCGGCAATCAGTGCGCTGCCATCGCCGGTGAGGTTCCAGCGCTGCGTGTCGTCGGGCGGTGTGTTGCTGCGCCGGACGTCGTAACGACCAAAAATCCCAAACTTGCTAACTACATGATAAGTGGCAAATGCGGAAAAGACCTTCTCATGATGATTTTCGAAAAAATCTTCATTGCGCTTGATGTCATATTCTGCCCCAAAAAGGAATTTGTCTTTGATTTCATACCCCACAAAATATACTAGCAGCAACTCAGTATTTCTCTTATTGATAATATCGGCATAGCTGCGAACGATCAATCCTTTGTAAGGCTTCAGGGTGAAGCCAAATCCGGCTTTGAATGAATTATCACTTTGCAGATTGTTAAAGCCTTCCCCATTCATCAGCGTAAAATCCAGGGATAACCAATCGGTGGGATTGTATTTAGCGGAAGCGCCCAAATCGGCGCTTGTTGCCAGGCCAAACTCGTCGAGTGCTGATTTGGCAATGTAGCGATGCCCCCAGATGCGCTCCTGAATGTTAAATTGCTGCAACGGAATGATACCGATAGTAAAAGCCCATTTGCCGGCACTGTATTGCAGCCACGCATCTTTGAAATAGGCAAACCGGCGTCGTAGCGTATCTTGTGAAACGTCGCCGGGATTCCCGATATCGATCTGTAATTTGGCTTTGAAATGCTTATCCAATTCAAACTGATAACCCAGATAAGCACGCTTCAACTCAAAGCCCGCCGGATTATCTCCCTGTTTGATACCTGTATAAAAATCTGTAAACACCAACCCTATAGGTTCGCCACGGAAAAAGGGATGCGTGGTGTCCTGTGCTGCCATTTTCCCGGAAACGGACAACAGCATTATCAGAGAAATTATTTGAATATGCGTTTTCATAAATACTAAAATGCAAAGGAAAGCAACAAAGAAAAAATCAAAGCTTAAAAATACTAATAACAAGTTCTTGGATAGAATAATTTTCGATGTAAGGATAGATTCTTCGCTCCGCTACTAATGACAAGTTTTTGTAAATAATTGGAATGCAGTAGATTCCTCCTTTCAGTCGGAATGACACGATCGCGGTGCGGGCAGAGGGGGAGAAATCTATTTCAAAAAACCAATATCATTAACACCATGACTTTAGTGCTATGAAAACGGTTCTGTCATATCGTTATGGGACCAATTTTTTCTTGGTCTGGGGACTCAGAAAGACAGTGGCTGCGGTCGAAGGGTTGTGTAATTTTAACGAAAATGAATTAAAAATTTTACAACTATCGCTTGCTATAGGATATCGCCGGAATCCTATCCGTGAAATTGTAATTCTAAAACCTATCTTCTCATCACTCATCTTTCACCTCTCGTTTCTCACCACTCATTCTTCAAGTCAAATCCGGCATCAGCAGTTCCATTTGGTCTATCAGCTTTTCAAATTCTGTAAAGCAGATGTTGATCTGATTGCGGTCGTCCGCTTGCAGACTTTTATCGATGACACCACAAAAATTCTGAAGAGGAATGATGTTGTGGACAGATGCAATTGGTCGAAGCGTTTCGATAAATGACCGAATAAGTTCAGGGGAAGTATGCTTGTGGCAATTTTTAAACTGAGGAATTATCCTTTTATGAAAATCGCGATTCAACTGCTCATTACCATTTATGTGTTGAAAAATCTCACTGAAATTACGGATACAGTTTGGATGACATACCGGATTATTGAGTGCCGAGTTGAGGGTAAAGTAAAAAACGCTTCCTTTTCCCGGAGTACTCTCTACCCAAATTTTTCCGCCGTTGCGCTCCACAAATTCGCGGCACACGATCAGCCCCAAGCCGGTACCTCGTTCCTGCTGCGTGCCTACCGTCGAATAATTGCTGTCAGAATCGAAAAGCCGGGGCACCTGGACGGCAGGTATACCCACACCAGTATCCGTCACTTTTATCACGGTTTGCAGCGGGTCGTTTTTCATAGCCGACAATGTAATGCTGCCCCCCTCGGGTGTAAATTTGATGGCGTTACTCACCAGATTGCGCAGGATAGTATCGGTCATTTCACTGTCGGCAGTAACCTCCATGTTGTCGTCGGGCAAATGGAATTCGATGGTGATATTTTTGGCTTGCGCCGAAAAGCGTTGCATCTCAAGAGCATCCTCCAGAAGCTGAGCCACCAGCAGCACTTCCGGTCGAAAAGCTATTTTGCCTGCATTGGCCCGCGACCACAACAACAGGTTGTCGAGCAGCGCAAACGATTGCCTGGTGCTATTATAGAGAGTACGGATGATACGTTTGCGCTCCTCGGTCGAATAAGGACTCTCCTCTTCAAGCAATGTCTCGAGAAATCCCAGTTGTGCATTGTAGGGGCTGCGCAAGTCGTGGGCGATGATAGAGAAAAGTTTATCCTTGGTGGCATTGATCTCACGCAATTGCTTGTCGTTGTTTTTTTGTTTGGTAATATCCTGATGCGTCCCGACCATCCGGATGGGGTTTCCAACTTCATCGTAATCGGTTATCATGCCGCTGCCAAGGATATACACCCAGTCGCCGGTTTTTGTTTTCATCCTGAAGGCGCAGCGATACAACGGTTTTCGTCCTTCCAGATAATCCTTCAGCGCTTTCTGAAACAGCACTTCGTCCTCAGGATGCACCATATTCTGCCACGTCATCAGGCGCGGTTTTAGCTCCTCGGCGGAGTAGCCCAACATTTCGGCCCAGCGCGCGTCGAACGCCATTTCATCGGTTTTCATATCCCAATCCCACAAGCCTGCTTTTGTACTTTGCAATGCCATGATCAGGCGCTTCTCGCTCATGCTGTGGGCATCGGCTATTGCTTTGCGCAAAGTAATGTCATCTAAGGAGCCGTATACTTTGCCGTTGCTGCTACCACACAAACTCAATTCTGCCCAAAACAGACTTCCGTCTTTGCGCTGGCATTGCACCTCTGTTTGTGCAGTGTGTGTTTCATCTGTTTTTTTAATAAAAAGATTTTGGATTTCCTCTGCCTTTTCATCACACACAAACTCCCAAACCTTCATCCCAATCATCTCTTCCCGGCTATAACCAAACATTCGCGTCGCCTGAGGATTTATCAGTTTCAAAATCCCATGCTCGGTAACGAACATACCTTTGTTGACGTTCTCCACCAGCTCGCGGTATTGTCCCCCGCCTTCCGCTACTGTCAAAGGAGCCGAATCGATCAGCAGCGACCCGGCTTTGATGCTATGAGGTGTGTTGGTGCTTATCATAACAATTCAAAATTGAGGTTATTTGCGGTGTTAAAAATAGTTAATTATTAGCACCTACAACCTAATTCCCATTTTTTTAACAAAATATTTTTTGCTATGGCCGAATCAACAAATCTAAATAAACCGGCAGATGGTCGCTGAACCCACCCTGATATTTATAACCAAGATAGGTACGATAAGGCTTGTAGCCCAGAAAGGTAGCATCAGTTTCAAGCAAAAAACCGGCATGAAAAACATGCGCACGCTTTTGCTTTACATGCACCATAAGTGTGTCGGCGAGAAGGGCGCCCGAAACCACAAGTTGATCGAAGTGGTTCCAGCTTTCGCGATATTTCAACGAACCGTAAGGCCATTCTGCATCGGGAACCAGCATCAGATTGTAAAGTGCGCCGGGGTCGGCGGGTTGCTCTGGCTTTTTTGCCTGCAGCACCTTCGTCATACTTTCGTCGGTAGGATCATCATTAAAATCGCCCATGATAATGATGGCGGGTGAGGCCAGGGCAGCCGTAAGCGAATCCACCTGGCGGCGCAGCAGTGCGGCGGCATCGTTGCGCCGGCGGACGGTGTTCATATATCCGCCGTAGCGCGACGGCCAGTGATTGACGAAGATGTGGAGCATCTCCCGCCCCATGGCCAGACCTTTCACATACAGAATGTCGCGGGTGCGGTAGCTGGTGTCGTCGGCAAAGGTGAGCGCGATGGCGCTGTCGGCAAAAGGGCGGAACAGGTCGGCGCGATAAAGCAATGCCACATCGATGCCGCGCCGGTCGGGCGACTCATGATGAACGATGCGGTAACCATAATTTTTTAAAGGCGTTTCATAAATCAGCTTCTGCAACACACGCAGGTTTTCGATTTCGCATAGTCCAATGATGGCAGGCGGATCGTATTCGCCCACGGCCATAATCACTTTGTAAATCTTATTGATTTTATCGTACATGCGTTTGTTGGTCCAATGGCGCTCGCCCCCGGGCGTAAACTCCTCGTCGCGGTGCATAGGATCGTCAAGCGGATCGAAAAGGTTTTCGACGTTGTAAAACATGATGCGGTAGCGTGAGCCATCGCCTGCATCAGCAGTTTGCGCCGATGCCAACAAATTCGTCAACACAAACCACACGAATAGCGCAAACACCACGTTAGCCTTTTTCATCGCCATTGTTTATAATTATTGATTTTCAAATTTAGATAAAAACTAACACCATGCCGGCTGTAGCAAAAATATTAATCATCTCGGGGATTCTCCTGGTAGCAGCGGGTATGGTGGTATGGCTGGCACAGGGTCATCTGAGCTGGCTGGGGCGGCTGCCGGGCGATATTCGCATTGAGCGTCCGAACATGAAGTTTTATTTTCCCATCACCACCATGTTGCTCGTCAGTGTGGTGCTAAGCATTTTGCTGTGGATCATCAGAAGATTTTTTTAAAACTATGAGCTACGATCCTGTCAATCCACACGAAAACTTCCCCTGGCGCAAGATCATCCACATCGACATGGATGCTTTTTATGCTTCCGTGGAGCAGCGCGACAACCCGTCGCTGCGCGGCAAACCTGTGGCCGTAGGCGGCAACCGGAAGCGTGGCGTGGTGGCAGCAGCCAGCTACGAATCGCGGCGCTTTGGCGTACATTCGGCTATGCCATCGGTAACGGCAGCACGAAAATGTCCGGGGCTGATTTTTGTAAAACCACGCTTTGAAGTCTATCGCCAGGTATCGGAACAGATTCGTGAGATTTTCTATGAATACACCGATTTGGTGGAGCCGCTTTCGCTCGATGAGGCTTATCTGGATGTGACGCACAACAAACAATCGGTGCCACTCGCTACCGAGATAGCCCGGAAGATAAGAGCGGAAATCAAAGAGCAGCTTCATCTCACTGCTTCGGCAGGGATATCTTACAATAAATTCCTGGCTAAAGTCGCCTCCGACTACCAAAAACCCGACGGCCAGTTTCTTATCCACCCACAGCATGCGCTGGCTTTTATCGACAAGCTGCCCATCCACAAATTTTTTGGCATTGGCAAAGTTACCGCAGGGCGGATGCTGCAACACGGTATCACCAATGGCGCCGACCTACGCTGCCACGAGCTGGTCGATCTGGTAAAATGGTTCGGCAAGTCAGGAAATTATTATTACCACATCGCCCGTGGCCACGACGAACGCGAGGTGACGCCAGACCGCGAACGCAAAAGCATCAGCACGGAGAGCACCTTCGAAACTGACCTCGCCGGGTCGGAAGAAATACACGAACACGTGCGTCAGATTGGCGAAGAGCTGCTGCGTCGGATGCAGAAGAAAAATATCTGTGGACGTACCCTCACGCTCAAAGTAAAATATGCCGACTTCCGACAGATCACACGCAGCCGCAGCCTTACCCGATGCATCCACGACGACGAAACGTTACTGCAATTAGCTCGCGAGCTCACCACCGAAATATTGCCCACACCGCTGGGCATCCGTCTGCTGGGGCTGGGCGTCTCCAACCTCGACACACCCACCGCCGGCGTGCAGCTTACGCTGGATTTTTGAAGACGTGGGGCGCAAAGAGCAGGGCGCAGAGCGCGGAGAGCAGGACACAGGGGGCTTTCAAACTGGCGCGAACATTTTTCAGTCATTAATGATTCGATGTTCTGCGGTTCAAAAATCAAAAAATAATGACTG
Organism: Bacteroidales bacterium; assembly: GCA_035647615.1. Lineage (NCBI taxonomy): Bacteria > Pseudomonadati > Bacteroidota > Bacteroidia > Bacteroidales > Bacteroidales bacterium. Next base: position 105,334 of record DASRND010000017.1, read on the forward strand.
GGGGGATTATTTGAGTGTTGCCTCTGTTTCTTCCTGCAAAAGTTTTGAAGCATTCACAATCGGCAATATCACCCCGTCGAAATAGGTTCCCTGCATCCGTTCAAGGATAATTCCGCGGGCAGTTGAGTAGCTAACTCCACACATGCTTGTTCCGAGGATACCATCAACCCTCACTTCGTTTCCTTCCTGGTGAATCAGGTAGTCATTCAGGTTTTCGATATGGAAGTGGAACTCTATGCCGTATTCAGCATCCAACCCAATTTGATTCTTTTCCTGATCTAATGCTGAAACTTTTATAAACAACCTGAACCTGCATAGCTTATCCTTAAAATTAAAAGCGGAATCAGTAGCTGTTTCCACAGAATATTCATGAATGGTCTGGGGAGCATCTCTAAATGTTTCGTTGGCTTCGAGATGTGCTTTAAAAACTTTTACA